>PCSS01000188.1 GCA_002771395.1 Bacteroidetes bacterium CG23_combo_of_CG06-09_8_20_14_all_32_9
CGAAGGAAGGATTGACTGAAGCAATCTCAATGCAGAACTTCGTTTTGTGAGATGCTGAAACAAGTTTAGCATGACGAATCTGAATTTTTAGAAGTCCCCTATAGATATTGAGAAGTTACCAAAGGTATAAAGTTATAAATCAACCCCTTCAATAATATCATAATCATTACCTGGTAATTCCTCATATTTAGCTTCTTTACTGCAATCAATGTTTATTTTGATATTTTTGGGCTTTTCAAACATTTCTTTTACAGAATATCCAAGCGATTTGTTGGCATAAATTTTTTCCATATAGTATGCCCATATTGGAAGTGCCATGCTTGCTCCCTGTCCATTTACTATACTGTTAAAGTGAATTCCACGGTCTTCGCCGCCTACCCAAACTCCGGTTACTAAACGTGGAACTAACCCAACGTACCATCCATCCGATTGATTTTGAGTTGTTCCGGTTTTAGCAGCAATGTCACCCTCAGCTTTATATACTCCTTTAACCCGCCAACTTGTTCCAAAAGAAACTACACCTCTTAATAATTCTATCATTAAATAAGATGTTTCTTCGCTAATTGCTTCGGTTCTTGCCGGTTTAAAGGTGGCAAGCACATTTCCGTTTTTATCGGTAATCCTTGTTACAAATATGGGTTGTGTGTAAATTCCATGGTCAGCAAACGTGCTGAATGCTCCAACCATTTCGGCAAGTTTTAGTTCCGGCGTTCCAAGACAAATTGCAGGTACGGGTTCAATTTTACTTCTTACTCCCATTTTTCGGGCAATATTTATTACTGCATAAGGATTGTATCTCTTCATCAACCATGCCGAAATAAAGTTTACTGAATTTGCCAAAGCCCATCTTAGTGTTATCATTTTTCCGTCTCTTTTGGTTTTTCCGCTGTTATGCGGGGTCCAAGTATTTCCATCGGGAAGTTCAAAAGTTACAGGTACATTTGGAACTTCATAACATGGCGAATAGCCTTCCTGCATGGCTAATGTATATAAAAATGGTTTAAAAGTAGAGCCAACCTGCCTTCTGCCAAGTTCAACCATATCGTACTGGAAATGCCTGTAATTTATTCCTCCAACATAAGCTCTTACAAAACCGGTTTGTGGCTCCATCGACATTAGACTTGCCCGTAAATAGAACTTGTAATATTTTATTGAATCCCAAGGAGTAAGCACTGTATCAATATCTCCTTTCCACGAAAAAACACTCATTTGTGCAGGTTCGTGAAAAGTTTTTTCGATTTCTGCTGATGAAAGTCCCTGCAATTTTAAAACCCTGTATCTTTCGCTTCGTTTCATAGATTGAATCATCATTTCGTCAATCTGTTGTAAGTTTACGTTCCATGCATAAGGTGCTTTTGAACGCCCTTTTTGTTCTTTAAAAAATTTAACCTGTATTTCATCTTTTAAATGGCGGGCAACTGCATACTCGGCATATTTCTGCATCGCAGAGTTTACTGTTGAATATATTTTTATACCGTCTTTATATATATTATAAGGTGTCCCGTTCGGTTTTAAATTTTTATTACACCAGCCATATAAAGGATTTGTTTCCCAATCAAGCGAATCTTCATAATATTCCTGTTTATCAATGTAATCGCCTGCCTCCGGTTTGTTGGCATCCATAATAATTCTAATATATTCTCTGAAATAAGTAGCAATACCTTCTTTGTGGTCAACTCTTTGAAATTTAACATTTAATGGTAATAATTTTAGAGAATCAAACTGGGCTTCGGTAATAAAACCATATTTCTTCATCTGGCTTAAAACAATATTTCGCCTTTCTTTAGTTAAATCGGGGCGACGCAAAGGATTATACAATGATGGATTTTTTGCCATTCCCACAAGCATTGCGGCTTGTTCCAATTTCAGTGAGTCGGGCTCGGAATTAAAATAAACTTTTGCAGCAGATTTAATACCAACTGCCAAATTCAAAAAATCAAATTTATTAAAATACATGATAATAATTTCTTCTTTTGTATAGCGCTTCTCAAGTTTTACAGCCATAACCCATTCGCGTAGTTTTCTTAAAATTTTTGAAAAGAAGTTTGAAAAATCTTCACGTGGAAAAAGCATTTTGGCTAATTGTTGGGAAATAGTGCTTCCACCACCTTTGCGTCCCGTTCCTAAAACTACACGTCCAAGCGCTTTAATGTCAACCCCTGAATGTGAATAAAATCGCACATCCTCGGTAGCTATCAATGCTTTAACAAGATAGGGTGAAATGTTCTCAAATTTTGCATTTGTACGGTTTTCTTTAAAATAAGTCCCAAGAATTATTCCATCGCTCGAAATTACTTCAGATGCAATGTTGTTTTTAGGGTTTTCCATCTCACTAAAACTCGGCATATATCCTAAATATCCTTCCGAAATAAAGAAAAATAAAATAAAAACAGAGATAATAGGAAAAATAAAAATAAACCATAAAAACTTTATATAAAGTTTAAATCTCTTTGTGCCAATATTATCAGCAGGTTTATTATTCATAACAAAGGCTTAAATTTTATAAAAACACGATAATTTAATCTTAAAAAAATTATAACTTCTCGTCTTCTTTATTTTGCCACTGATTACACAGATTTTAAACTACCAAAGGTAGTTTTCTTTGTGAACTTAGCGAAACATTCTCACGGAACACCTTTAAAATAAAGGTAATTGTGAGTAAAATTAATAAAACTAAATGTTTTTTAATCTGTGTAATTCGTGACAACAATTTTTTTCTGCAGATAATTACAAAAAAATATATAAATTGCACGCCAAAATTAAATAAAATAAATGGAAGAAAATTTAGTCATTGTTGAATCTCCTGCAAAGGCTAAAACTATTAGCAAATTCATTGGTAAAGAATACCTTGTGAAATCAAGTTTTGGTCACATCCGCGACTTATCAAAAAAGAAACTTGGGGTTGATATTGAGAATAACTTTAAGCCCAATTATGAAGTTCCTGAAGATAAAGTTAAGATCGTTTCAGGATTAAAAAAATTAGCAAAATCTGCAAAAATCGTATGGTTAGCTTCAGACGAAGACCGTGAGGGAGAAGCCATTTCGTGGCATCTTTTTGAGGTACTTAAATTAAAAGAATCGGCAACTCGCCGTATCGTTTTTCACGAAATCACAAAAGAAGCTATTCAAAATGCAATCAAAAATCCGCGCGGGATAGATTATAATTTGGTTTATGCTCAGCAAGCACGTAGAATTCTCGACAGACTTGTAGGATTTGAACTATCTCCTTTATTATGGAAAAAAATTCGTCCGAGTTTATCTGCCGGCAGAGTGCAATCGGTTGCTGTAAGATTAATTGTAGAAAGAGAACGCGAAATATTTGTATTTAAGGCAGTTTCGCAATTTAAAGTTTCGGGCATTTTTATTATTACAGATAAAGATGGAAAAAATTATGAACTTAAAGCTGATATTCAAAAAGGCTTTCAAACAAAAAACGAAGCCCAGGCATTTCTCGAAAAATGTAAAAATTCTATTTTTACAATTTCCGATATTCAAACAAAACCGTTAACAAAATCGCCCGCACCTCCTTTTACAACCTCAACTTTACAGCAGGAAGCAAGTCGAAAACTCAGCTTCTCGGTTGCACAAACAATGATTTTGGCTCAGAAATTATACGAAGCCGGACATATTACATATATGCGTACCGATTCGGTGCATTTATCAGATTTAGCCATTTTTTCATCAAAAAAAGAAGTTGAAAAAAAATACGGCAAAGAATATAGCAAAACACGCCAGTTTCAAACTAAAACAAAGGGTGCACAAGAAGCACATGAAGCTATTCGTCCAACTTATTTTAATAAAAATACAGTTTCTGCAACAGGAAACGAGAAAAGACTTTACCAACTTATTTGGAAACGTGCAATAGCATCACAAATGAGCGAAGCCAAACTTGAAAAAACAACTGTAACTATAAATATGTCTAATGCCTCCGAAACCTTTTTAGCAACCGGTGAAGTAATAAAATTCGACGGATTTCTTAAAGTTTATATGGAATCCACTGATGATGAAAATGAAGAACAAGGCGTTTCTTTACTTCCTCCAATGCAAAAAAAACAGAAAATTGCAATGAAAAGTATTTCTGCTGACGAAAAGTTTAACCATCACCCTGCCCGATATACAGAAGCAAGCCTTGTAAGAAAACTGGAAGAATTAGGAATTGGTCGTCCATCTACTTATGCACCAACCATTTCTACAATACAAAATCGCGGTTACATTATTAAAGAAGACAGGCAAGGCAGTGAACGCAAAGTTGTTGCTATAACGCTTATTAACAAAACAATAAATGAACAACTAAAAACAGAAAACTTTGGGTACGAAAAAGCAAAACTCTTCCCTACCGATATCGGAATTATTGTAAACGATTTTCTTGTAGAGAATTTTTCCGATATTCTTGATTTTAATTTTACAGCTTCAGTTGAATTAGAGTTTGACCAAATTGCCGAAGGAAAAAAAGAGTGGTCTAAAATGATTAAAGGTTTTTATAAGAATTTTCATTTAAAAGTTGATGAAAGTACTAAAAAAATTCAGAAAAAAGTAGGTGAAAGATTATTAGGAACCGACCATGCAACCGGAAAACCCGTTTATGTTAAATTCGGAAAATACGGACCATTTGTGCAGTTGGGCGATAAAAGCGAAGAACAAAAACCTCATTATGCAGGACTTCAACAAGGTCAACATATCGAAACAATTACACTTTATGAAGCGCTTCAACTTTTTACTTTACCCCGAAAACTTGGTTTATATAATGAAAAAGATGTAGTTGCAAATACAGGACGATTTGGTCCTTATGTTTTATACGACAAAAAATTCTGTCCTCTCAAAAAAGGAATTGACAACCCTTACAACATAACTCTTGAAAGAGCCATTGAAGTAATAATTGCAAAACAAAGTCAGGTTGCTACCAATACATTGCGGAAATTTCCTGAAGATACCGATTTGCACATTTTAAAGGGCAAATACAGTGCATATATCAGATATAAAAACCAAAACTTTCGCTTACCAACTAAAAGCGACTGGAATACACTTACTTACAATGATTTCATGGATATTATAAAGCAAGGTTCTCAAAAAAAAGAAAAAATTAATGTGAAAAATGAATCAGCTATTTGATTTTTTTAACCCTGTAAACATAAATGTTTTAGTTAGTGATAATTATAACGAAAAATCGCGTTTAATAAATAAGATAGTTGTAAATTCAATTAATAAACCGTTAACCGAACTAGGCAAAACAAAAGTTGCAATATTTGGAGTTTCAAAAGAGGTAAAAGGCAGTATTAATTCTTCCGATTTAGTAAGGCATTTCTTATATTCTCTTTTTACACCATACAATATTAATATAATAGATTTAGGAAATTTAAAATCGGGGAAAAAAACTAACGATATTATATATGGTATTCGTGAAGTAATCAGTTATTTACATTCAAAAAAAATTACTTCAATAATAATAGGTGATAATAATAATCTTCCGTTTGGTAATTACCTTGCTTACGAAGAAACAAAAAAGCCAATTAATATTGTTTCAATAGATTCCACAATATTTTTAAAACAGAAAAATATTGATGAACAAGATATTCACTATATCCCAAAAATAGTTTTACGAAACAACAATTGCCTTTTTAATTATTCATTATTAGGTTATCAATCTTTTTTTGTTTCGCCCGATGATTTAAACACCCTTTTGCACATGTATTTTGATACAGTAAGATTGGGCATGGTTCAATCTAATATTATAGAAACCGAACCATTAATGCGTGATGCTGATATGGTTACCATGCATTTAAGAGCGGTACAAGGTTATTTTAATGAAAATGAAAAAGTAAATTTACCAAATGGGTTTGAGGGGCGGGAATTCTGTCAGTTAGCCAAATACGCAGGAACCAGCGATAGAATTTCCTCATTTGGTTTGTATGGATTAAATAGCAATAATAATGAATCTATGCTTGCGGCACAAGCACTTTGGTATTTTTTAGAAGGATTTTCGCAACGAAAATGTGAATATCCTTCAAAAAAAACAGGTTCTATTTTAAAATTTCATGTTGAAGTAGGAAAAGATTCAGTAATAACTTTTTATAAAAGCAAAAAAAGTGAAAGATGGTGGATGGAAGTACCTTACCCTAAGTCGGGATTTGCCAAAAGTCTTATTATTTCCTGCTCGTTTTCCGATTATCAAAAGGCTTGTAAAGGTGAAGTTCCTGACAGATGGTGGAAATTTTATCAAAAAATCTGCTAAAAAACTTTTTAACACAACAATTTTAATCTAATAACGTTAATAAATCTGATATTTGTAATAATTTTACAAAACTAAAAGGGTTTCTAAAAATTAGATTCTTCGAGGCGGACAAGATTTTAAAACCGGAGTAGAGACACACGTCCGTATGTCTTTACAGTTGTAAATGAGAACTTAGCGAAGCGATCTCACGAACACTTTTAAAAAACAATTAATATGTGAGTAATTTTAAAATTGAAGTCCAACAAAAAAAACAATTTTTTGAAGTCCCGATAAAATAAAAATGATAATTCAATAAAATTTAACTATAATTGCCGAAAAAATAAAACCTTTATTAAAGGTTTTCGTATAAAGTTAAAATTTTAATGAATTATTAATAATAATGTTTTAATGTTTGGTTATAAAGAATATTATTATTTACTTTACCGACTGAAAATAGTGTGTAAATATAACAAATAGAGAAGTAAACATTTGATTATGAGAAAATTAATTTCTCTGTGGATATTAGTTTTTGTGAGTTTTTGCTTATTTGCCCAGCAAGATCCACAAGTAAGTCTAAATAAATACAATCTGTTACCTGTTAATCCCGGATTTGCAGGCAGCAATGAAGCTATCTGTGTTTCATTACTTTACCGTCAACAATGGATTGGTTTTGAAGGCGCACCAAAAACAATGATTTTTAGCGGCGATATGACTATTCCAAGTATTAGCAGTGGTGTGGGTATTAACATTTTAAACGATAATCTTGGTTTTGAAAAAAACATACTTCTTAATTTAGCTTATGCTTACAGATTAAAAGTAGGCGAAGGGTCGTTAGGATTAGGTCTCGGCTTAGGATTTTTAAATAAATCTTTAGACGGTGAATGGATTACTCCCGATAAACTTAACGGTATAAGCCAAAATCCTTATGACGACCCTGCAATTCCACATTCAGAAAATAAATATGTATTTGATGCCAATTTCGGAGCTTTTTATCGCTCAAAAGAAGATAAAATTTATGGCGGAATTTCTTCAACTCATTTAACTCAACCCGATTTAAAATACGAAACCGGTAAAATGCCATTTGTAGCAAGGCACTATTATATAATAGCTGGTTCTTTTATTGAACTACCCGATAAAAATTGGGGATTATGGCCATCTGCATTTATGAAATCTGATGGAAAAACAAATCAATATGATATAAACCTGATGGTTGAATACCGCAGACAATTTCGTGCCGGTCTTTCTTATCGCTTCGGTGATGCTATTGTAGCAATGGTAGGTTTTACCACACAATCAAATATTACCTTTGCAATTGCTTATGACTTAACAATTTCAAAACTTAAATCGTATGAAAGTGGCTCAGTTGAATTTCTTGCAAAATATTGCTTTACAATTGCTAAAGTTGATACAAGAGGAAAATATGGTAGTGTAAGATTTTTGTAAAATGAAAATTTAAAGTTCTCATATAAATAAATGCCTTATGAAAACTCTATTGTTAGTTTTGCTTATGTTACTCGCAATAATTGGCTTAAACAGTTGCTCAAATACCGGAAATGGTGAGCTTGTTGGAGTTCCCAATCGCGAGGAGTGGTTTGAACCACAACCCTACGGTATGCTCTTTATTACCGGAGGCAGTTATAACATGGGCCCCGATGATCAAGATGTTCCATGGGCTATGACTGCCGAAACTAAAACGGTTTCTATTGCTCCTTTCTGGATGGACGAAACCGAAATTACAAACAACGAGTATCGCCAGTTTGTTTACTGGGTGCGTGACTCTATCGCCTATAAACTTCTTGGGGCTGAACTTGAACAATTTTTAATTACTGAAAATGATTATGGCGAAGAAATAAATCCTCCTTTTATTAATTGGGATGAAAGAATTAAATGGGACGACGCTGAACAACGCGAAATTTTGAATGAAATGTTTTTACCCGAACAGGAACGCTTTTATCGTCGTAAAGAATTAGATACAAGAAAATTAAATTTCGAATATTTTTGGATTGATTTACGCCAGGCTGCAAAAAAATATGATTTTAAAGACGAAGCCCGTCGGGCATGGAATAGTGAAGAGAATAAATACGATGGCGATGTAACCGACTATAACTATAAAAGTCCAACAAAGGGTCAGAAAATTCAGATTAAAGACCGTTCATCTTATATTGTTCGTGATGTAGTAAATATTTATCCAGATACACTTTGCTGGATAAGCGATTTTACTTATTCATTTAATGAACCGATGGCAAATTATTTCTGGCATCCCGCTTACGATCATTATCCTGTTGTAGGTGTATCGTGGCGACAAGCTCGTGCATTTTGCGTATGGAGAACTCAATTATTAAACAGCGGGTTCATTCAATTAATGGAGGAAACTCCTTTTCAGGATTACCGTCTTCCTACTGAATCTGAATGGGAATACGCTGCCCGCGGAGGACTTAAAGGCGCAATGTATCCATGGGGAGGCTATTATACACAAAATTACAAAGGATGCTACATTGCAAACTTTAAACCTCTGCGCGGTAACTACGCTGCAGATGGCGGAATTTATACTCTAATCGTTGCAAGTAACGACCCTAATGAATGGGGACTTTATGATATGGGGGGTAATGTAAGTGAATGGACAAATAATGCATTTGATGAATCCGCTTATAGCTGGACAGATGACTTAAACCCCGACTATACTTATGAAGCGCTTCCCGATGACCCGCCTGTTCGTAAACGTAAAATTATTCGTGGCGGTTCATGGAAAGATATTTCATATTATATGCAGTGTGGTACCCGTTCTTATGAATATCAGGATTCTGCAAAATCTTACATCGGGTTTCGTTGCGTTCGTCATTATTTAGGACGCGATTTTAACGATGCAAGTTCAGGCTCACAAGTTTATTAATTGAGTTTTTTGGCTTTTAAAAAAAATAGTTAATTATTGTTTAACCTTAAAAATTATAAACAATGGGATTTATTGATGAAATTGTTCAAACCAGAGGATGGAAAAAGTTCATGGCAAAAGTTTATGGATGGGGAGCATCCGTAGTACTTATTGGAGCTATGTTTAAAATTAATCACTGGAACGGTGCAACTATAATGCTTGTTGTTGGCCTTGGTACCGAAGCATTTATCTTTTTTACTTCTGCTTTTGAGCCACTTTTTATGGAGTGGGATTGGAGTTTGGCATACCCCGAATTAGCAGGTATGAACGAAGAAATTGAAGACGAAGATATGAAAAAAGAGCCTAAGAAAACTCCTTTAGAAAAATTTGATGAACTTATTACCGTTGGTAATATTACTCCCGAACTATTTGAAAAACTTGGAAAGGGTTTACGTTCGTTAAACAAAACAACTGAAACACTTTCTGATGTTTCGGGAGCCAGCATTGCTACAAATAACTATATTGCCAATTTCGATAAGGCTTCATCAAAAATTAATGAATTTGTTAATTTATATGGACAGTCGGCACAATCTTTACATAGTTCAGCAAGTTCACTTGCAAAATCTTACGAAAAATCGGCAGAAGTTGTTACCAATAGCTCCGAAACATTCTCCGATACTATATCGCAAAGTGGAACAAAGGTTGCAAAAATGATTACCGATTCAGGGAAAAAACTTTCCGAAGTTGTTGCCGGAAATGCCAGCACTTTAGCCAATACAATGTCGCAAAGTGCTAACGATGTAGCAAAGATGATTAATGATTCGGGTAAGAAAATTTCAGAGGTTGTTGCCAGTAGTGTTGGAACATTTTCCGATAATATGTCGCAAAGTGGAGCTAATGTTGCAAATATGGTTAACGACTCGGTTCAAAAAATTTCCCAAGTTGTTGCCGGTAGTGTTGGAACATTCTCCGATAATATGTCGCAAAGTGGTGTTAATGCAGCAAAAATGGTTAATGACTCGGTTCAAAAAATTTCCCAAGTTGTTGCCGGTAGTATTGAAACATTCTCCGATAATATGTCGCAAAGTGGAACTAATGTTGCAAAAATGGTTAACGATTCAGGTAAAAAACTTTCCGAATCTTATGAAAAACTTGCAGATACTATGAACGCCGAGTTTGAAGTCTCACAAACCGGTTCAAAAAATTATACCGAACAATTACAAATAATGTCAAAGAACCTAACAGCATTAAATTCAATTTACGAACTTCAGTTACAAGATACCAACGAACATCTCGAATCGGCTAAAAACCTTTTTAGCGGTATGGAAGAAATTATAAGCAATATGAAAAATTCTGCCGATGATGTTAAAAAATATCGTGAAGAAATTTCTAAGTTAGGTCAAAACCTGACAGCAATGAATACAATTTATGGCAACATGTTGTCTGCTATGAATTTTTCAAAATAATTTGGCAGAAATAGAGTGATTTATGTTATTAAAAGAATATTAGAATATGGGTGCAATTAATTGTAAGGAAACTCCGAGGCAAAGAATGATAGGTATGATGTATCTTTTTTTAACGGCAATGCTTGCCTTAAATGTTTCAAAAGATATTCTCGATGCTTTCATTGTTGTAAACGAAGGGATGGAAAAAACAAATGCCAACTTCTCATTAAGAAATAGTTTTACTTACGACGCTCTTATTGTTGCAAATCAAAACGACCCGATTAAAGTAGCTCCTTATTATAGTGCAGCAATGAATATAAAAAAATATTCAGAAGAGATGGACGCATACATAAAAAGTTTAAAGGATTCGTTAATAATATCTATAGAGGGTGAGAAAAATGGCAAAATAGCAATAAAAGATATGAGAAAATTTGATGGGAAAGATAATCGCGATATACCTCATAGTTTTATGTTAGGCAAAAGTGAAGATGGTTCACAGGGTAATGCCAGGGTGTTAAAAAATAAACTCAAAGAGTATAAGAAAAAAATATTAGCAGAGTTAAAAAACCCTAATATTTCTTTAGCAAATAAAGAACTTACTATTAGAGGGATGGGCGAATTAGGAATTATCACAGAGAATAACCCTAAAGCAGACCCCAATGAACCTGCAGAAAAATATTGGGAAACAGCCTTGTTTGCTGAAATTCCTGCTGCTGCAACAGTTACCTTGTTATCACAGATTCAAAATCAGGTAAAAAATGCTGAGGCAATAATTATTCAAACATTGTATAGTGGTATTGGTGCTACCGATTTTAAATTCGATACCGTTGCTCCCCGGGTTATTCCAAAAAGCAGTTTTTTGATTTCCGGTGATAAATATGAAGCAGATTTGTTTATTGCTGCATTCAGTTCTACCGATACTGCTTCAAAAGTTTTAATTGGCGATGGTTACGATTCAATAAATCGTAAACTTTTAGGAAACGTAAAAACTCTGAATATT
>PCSS01000054.1 GCA_002771395.1 Bacteroidetes bacterium CG23_combo_of_CG06-09_8_20_14_all_32_9
TCCTTCAACTTCGTTCAGGATAAACTCCGTCCAACTCCAATTTTTTACTTTGTTACAAACTAAAATTATTGTTCAATAAATTGTCAAAGTGTAACACCGTTCTCAATTGTCCAAAAATTGTAGTTCACACAACTTCGTGGACAGCCCACCGCACCGCTTTGAATTAATTTTGTCAAAACTCTTAACTGTCAACAAGTGATGAGTTTTTGTGTCGGGGGAAAAATATTTTTTATGAGTCAACCGATGAAATGTTTAAGCAATATGTTACAAAATTGTCAAAAACTGTCATAATGTTATAATATATTGTACAAGTCATAACGAAAATAGTCAGTCATTTGCTTAAAATTGTCAAGGTTGCGGTCTTTGTACTTATTAGCGGTAACGGACAGGTATATGAAAAGTTGGGCATTTCGGAGCGGTTTCCTGTCAACCCGCACAAAGTTAAATGCGAGCTACCCCGTTCAATTTCAGTACTATCTGCCCAATTTTTTATATACCGTGTTACCCAACGTAATTTCTTCTGTCCGTATGGGTTGGGGCAGGAATACTCTTTGGCAGGTTTTGGTTGTGTGAGAGCTGGTGCGACCTGCCAATGTGTATTACTGCGAAGGGTCAGGATTTTTTCTTCCCTTTCAATTCTTTTGTTTTCTTTTCAGGTAAATAATTTTCTGATGTTACAACTTTTTCCCCTGACCTTTCTTCCAATTCTTTTCTTGCTATTCCTGCAACATTTCCACCTTCAATTGCTACTTCTTTATTTTCTTTAAATCCTTTTGCATCTTTAGCTTTCGCAATTTTTGTTGTTGCTGCTTCTCCGAGCATTGAGAAAATCAATTCAAGGTCAGTCATATGGTCACGAAGATTTTCTCTTTTCAGCCCTTTCACTTGTTTGTATTGCGAAGGAGTTAGTCCAAATGTAGCTTTGGATATTTCTGCTGTTAATATTGCATATTCAATTTGTTCTCTTACTCCTCGTTTTTTCCATTCATCTGTTAATTCATCACGTATTGCGATACTACGCATTCGTTTTTCTATCCAGTCATCAGAATAACCTTTTGCTTTGTAAATCTCTCTTGCTCTTTTTGATGCTAATTCCGGATTTTCAATTTCTTCTAATCTTTCATAACCCACTTTTGCTAACCAGCGTTTAAAGGGTTCTGCTTTGGGTGATGGTATTGATTGAATAATTCTTAAAAGTGTTTCTGTATCGGCAATATCAGTGTCGCGCATCTTTCCATCTTTTGCCATCATTTTCAACTGTCCGATTTTTTCGGACACTTCAATATAGCCTTCAGATGTCAACTTCTTTTTTAAGTCGTTCCAATATTTCCTGGGTCTTTGACTTTCTGTAAGTATTTCAACAACATCAATTATTGCAAAATACCATTTTTCTTCTTTTTCATTCCAATGTGTTCTAACCTGCTTTGTTTGAAAAAGTTTAATATTTGCCATTGATATAATTTTAAGTAAAAAATATCAACAAAGATAAAAAAAAGTCAGAAATAGAATATTTAAGTTAAAATATTTCGGTTGCAAAATATTAAATTTATTTTTATTTATCCATTAATCCTCAATTTTGATAATGTATTTAATCTCAATTCGAAAATATTTTCTGAAACTCATTATCATCCATTAGTTGTTTGATTATATCATCAATAACTATTAAAAAAACTGAAGCAGGAGTAGTAAGAGCATAACCATTTTGCTTGACATATTTTCTTAATTCTTTTGCCTTACAACTATAGGTTGATGACAATCCTTTTTTATATATTACATTGTCTTTGTTAACATTTTTTAATTCAATATTAACGAAGATTAGCTGTTCCTGTTTAAAATAAAAAAAATGGTCTAAAGTCTTAAAATAAAGTTCTTTTTACGTTTATATCCAGTGCATATGGAAATGTTTCTTTTTTTACTTCGTATCCACCCTCTTTTTCATATGAGGCAAACCCTTTTTTTTCAAGTCTTTCTAAAAAGATTCTATTCACAAAAGGAAACACAACATTGTGTTTATCTTTAACTTTTTTATGTACGAAAAACATAGGCCAAATTAAAAGCCTTAAAGGGTGAGATACTTCACCTATTATCAAAGTATTATCTCTTTTGTCTTTAATAATACAAGCTATTTCTTCTATTTTATTATCCCTTTTTACTTGTTTATCTTCACTTGTATTAGATTCATCTTTAAATACCTCACGAGTACCATCCTCATAAATTACCATAAAAACGTCAGAAATTAAAATATTTCTAATAGGACCATCTTGTTGTTCATACTTTTTATATTTGATTGTTTCAGTAGTAATCTCAGTGATTTTCGCTTTTATTTCAGCACCATCAATTTTATAAATAACATCTTGGGCAAATGATAGTATAAGACTATGTGTCATTAATATAGTCAGCAATAATTGATATATTTTTTTCATAATTATTTTGTTTTGCCCCAGTTCCGAAAGCAGTTAATAAATTCCATAAAAAAAGCGTGGAACTGCAACTATATTCGACTCAGAGGTTCTCGCGAAACCCACCGTACAAATAAGTTAAGCCCACGCCATAGCGTGAGCGTTTACTTATTATTCTTGTACGGTTAAAAATTTGCGAGATTTCTGAGTCCAGAATAAAAGCTAACGCTTCATTTCTTTTATATTTTTAATTTTTTATGTCATCATATTCTTTTTTATAATTCTTACAAATTTAGTGATCATTTTATATTCTTTCTATTTTATTGTCAATATTTTGAGTGTTAGCCAAAACAAATGTGTTGCAAATTTCAGCGTCAGGTTGTGTGACAGCAATTTGCAACTCTTTTGTTTGTGTGTCGGATTTCATCTTGTTTTAATTTAAGTGCTCGTTCGTCTTTTTAATTATGTTGGGTAACGTTATGGCGGTTAGAGAAGGCGGGGAATAAAACCCTCGTCTTGTCGCCCGGCACAAAGATAATAAAATGCACAAACCTGAAAACTTACTCGTCCACCCCGCTT
>PCSS01000133.1:0-169 GCA_002771395.1 Bacteroidetes bacterium CG23_combo_of_CG06-09_8_20_14_all_32_9
CATCGCCTTCAGCATCAGTAGCGGCGCAGGTATAATCATGAGTTGTTCCTATAAGAGCATCTGCATCTCCTGCAGGAGCAGCCATATCTGTGATGAATGTATTGACAGGAGTCCCATGAGCATAAGCCAATTCAATGTCAATACCCCCTATGGCCTCATTCCATTCAAC
>PCSS01000133.1:186-2932 GCA_002771395.1 Bacteroidetes bacterium CG23_combo_of_CG06-09_8_20_14_all_32_9
CATCATTAACAGCTCGTGATTCACTATTGGCTAACATAGTTGTAAATCCCGATGAGCCCGTTCTAACTTCAAAACCCCCATCACCATAGCTAGTCGGCAGCCAATAAAGATTGTAGTCATTCATCCTGTTGTCGGCGACACTGTTAATATCAACAATCATAGCGGCATAATGAAAGTTATAACTTCCGCCATGATGCAAAATTGCAAGTGCATCTCTAGCCGCAGGACAACTTGGACACCATGTGGCAGTGCCCTCTTCTACAAAGACCGTATGAGTCGAGTATTCAGTAGTGTGATTACTATCCGACTCTCCAGATATTGCTTCACAACAGGCATCCACATAATATGGAATAAATGGAGCACCCGAAGGTGGATCGGAATAATTTGTTGCCTGTGGAGTTGGATCTGTCATAACAGCTATAACCTTTACATTATTTCCTGATAAACCAGCATAAGAAAAAGTTCCTGACCACCGCTGTCTTTCTCCGCTGGACAATGTTATAGATGTGTTAAGAGCAAAATTAAGGAAACCATTAAAATAGATTTTGTTGTCATATGCTTTGGTGCGGGAATCAGGCTCGACAACATATAATCTTAGTATCCCCTCATAGTCCTGACGGCCTTCACTTGATAAAACTGGTTCTACTGGTTCAATAGGCTTGTTTACTACCTCATGCGGAACCATTGAATGATCAATGGAATAGACTACTTCGCCATAAGCGACAGAAGTCAACAGCATTATCAGCAATATGCCCAGTACAACCTGTCCGGTACATTTGCAAAGATTCATGTTTACCTCTCTTCTTCTGCGGATTATAGTTTATCGGAAAAATCCTAATATCCACAATAATGTATTTTAAAAACAAATATATTTTATCTAAAAGTTACCACTTAGTGATAACCCTAATGTAAATGTAGTACTGGAGTAATCGTACGCGTCAGAAGTAGAACTGTTTTTCTTGTAAACAACTGAAAACGATGGCTCAATCAATATTTCACGGAACATGATTGGGCGTGTTAAATCTATATAGAGGCTCGAAAGCCACTCATATCTGTATTTGGTATCTTGAGGTTCGGTGTACCAGGGCACATTTGTTGGAATGCGAATTGTGTCACCACTCCTTGGATCGATCTCAATTATTTCATAATCTTCTCTGATACTTTCAATAGCTCTCAGAAAATTTTTATCCCAGTATCCAGCGCCGGTTGTAACAACAAATGTCGGAACTAAATATGTTTTCAATTTAAACACAGTCGATGTGCCGTCATAAAACGATGACCAGGGGGAGAGGAAACTGGTTGAATAATCGAGGATTACGGATTTATCAGAATTGGTGAAATTGCTATAGGTAAAAGTCAGGCTTACGCCAGTTTTTTTACCAATTGATCTGGAAAGGCGTGATGAAATATATAAATTCTGAATATTGGCATCTTCAAGATATTCGGCCGGAACTACCAGATCAACGTTGTTGGGTTTGATGTTAAAGGTATCAACTTCTATTGCTTGTAAACTGGTGAACGCGAAGCCGCCTTCAATATCAAGGTTGTTAGAACCGGGCAAGGCGAAATTTGCGCCGGTGAATAATTCCAACTGAAAATTATCAGCATCGATATTCTCATCGTTTAAGTAATTATTACTGGTCATTTCCGTTCCAGCTCGGAGATGAAGATTTGGCCTAAAATGGTATCCAATAGAGGCCGTAAATTTAAGAATGGTATTGTCATAATCCGTTGCACTGGAATCTTTATATTTTACCCGGTCAAAACTGGTATTAAAATAAAGATTTGTTTTGTTATCCGGATTAAGGGGTATCCAGGTAGTATTTAAACCGTATACTGAATTGGTGATATCAGTTGTTATTGTATCACCCCTTTCATCGATATTGGTTATCTCATCATAAAGAGTATGTTTAAACGATCCTGAGAATTCTAATTGAGGGATTGGATAAAATTGAAGGCCGATTGCACCTGATCTGATGGGAGAATCCACTGCTGATGAATCGTTAAGGACATTATCAGTCTCAGCATTACTAAGATCAAGCGAGTAGCCAAAGTCAGCCTGTACTAAAATAGGAGACATTAAAATTATTAGAAAGGGCAATGTAAGTTTGCAAAGTTTGTCAATCATGTGATGCATACTCTGTTTAATGGCATTGAGGGCCGACACATACGCCACTAAATGAACTGCCTGACAAACCGCTGTCAGGACCAAATCCATCGGAGGAACTGAAGCCACCTCTATTTGAGCCAAGGTTTCTGGTGCTAAATTTACTTCTTCCAAATAGTTTTGACTTGGGAGTTATCTCTGAGGCATCAACTTCAGAAATTGGCATTGATGCAAAGATCCCGGATCCACCAATTAATTCTGCATTGTCAGCATGGGGTAATTCTTCAATTGAAAAATCAGGGATACCATTAAAATCTCTATCCTTGATGTTGTCATCCAAGCCGTCGCCGTCAAGATCAACAAAAATATATTCTTCTGCGTATAAGTTGTATGAGGGAGAAATGATAAATATTAATAATACAATCAGAGGTGTAAATAACTTTTTCAAACTGAACTCCTCTCGAATGTTACTACAGACAATAGACATTCGACATCTACTTTATCCTTAAATAAAATAAGCTTATTTCAATATTAAACAAGAATTATTTTGCATAAATTATTCAAATAAATCCACTTAGCTATAATTAAAGTGTACATAATTGTAATCATTTCTATTTTAATCCATATAGATTGCGTTGT
>PCSS01000195.1 GCA_002771395.1 Bacteroidetes bacterium CG23_combo_of_CG06-09_8_20_14_all_32_9
TTCATCTTTAGTACTGAAAAAAATGTCGAAGCACCCATGTTAGCGTGACCCTTGCTGCTAAAAAAGAGTGTAACACCATCGGGGTGAATATAAGGACCAATTTCATCTTCAGCAGAATTTACAATAGTTCCAAGATTCTGCGCTTCTCCCCATTCCCCGTTAGGTAGCTTATTTGAAAAATAAATGTCCATTCCTCCATATCCTCCGGGACGGTTGCTTGTAAAATATAATTGTTCACCGTCGGCTGATAATGATGCGTGATTTTCGTTGTATTTTGTATTTATTGTTGGTCCAAGTTTAATAGGTTTCGACCATATATCACCCTCTAATTTACTGTAATATATGTTTCCATCTTTTTGATTAATCACGTTGGATTCGTCTTTGTATATAAAAAGTTCCTGCCCGTCAACCGAAAGACCTATTGAGGCTTCGTGTCCGGGAGTGTTTATGTTTGAACTGATAGAAACAGGAACGGTCCATGTTCCATCATCTTTTCGTTGCGAAATGTAAATATCTTCAAAATATTGGCCATCATCGGTCATTTTACCGCCTGTCGTTCCTTTTCTTTTTGATGTAAAAATAAGTGTTGACTCATCGGCTGAAAAAACAGGGCTATGTTCGTCATATTCAGAGTTAATGGTATTACCAAGATTTGTAACAAATATTTTAACAGGGTATTTCATCAATTCAATTCCATATTTGCAGGTTTCTTCAAGCCAATCAATATTTTCGGTAAATTCCGATCTGTAATCAGGAACTATAATTTTTAATGTATCAAGTAAATTAATCGCTTTTTCAAACTGATAGTTTAAGTGGTATGCCTTGGCAAGATAAAAGTAAGTTTCAACAGGTGCAGATTTTTCCAGATGATTTTCGGGTTTAGAATTGAGGTTAACGTTTTTAATAGCTTTTTGCAGATAAGCAATTGACTGTTTTTTTTCAAGAACAGTGTTTAAATAACAAAACCCCGTTTTAAAATTCAGGTTTGCATTTTCAGTATCCATTTTTAATAGTTCCTTAAACATAAAAAGTGCTTTCTGAAAATCTTCTTTATCAAGAAAATCTTCGGCTATGTAAAAATTCTTTTCAAATAATGCTTCATCATAATTCTGAGAATAAGAAATTGAAGATAAAGCAAAATGTAAAATAAACACTAAAAATATCTGTTTCATAAGTTAACCCTTGTAATAACCTGACTTACACTATACCAAATATAATATAAGTCAGAAATAATGTTGCAATTTAATATAATATTTTAAAAGATTTACAATTGATTACTAAAATTTCCTTAAAATGTTAAATTGTTCAATATTTTCGGCAATTTGTTTTAAAAATTTACCTGCTAATGCAGCGTCAATTACTCTGCGGTCATAAGTTACAGAAAGAATTGTTTTGTGCCTTATGGCAATAGCATCACCAAGCGAAGTTTCAATTACAGAAGGTTTTTTGTGTATTGCTCCAACTGCCAGAATAGCAACTTCGGGCTGATTTATAATGGGGGTGCCTGTGAGTGTTCCAAACGAGCCAAGGTTTATAATAGTAAAAGTGCCGCCTTTTATTTCGTCGGGCAAAAGATTACCGGTTACGGCTCTTTGGGTTAAGTCGTTTAGCGATATGGTTAGACCTATAAGATTTTTTTGGTCGGCATTCTTTATAACCGGAACAATTAAATTGCCATTTTGAAGTATAGTTGCAATACCTATATTAATGTTTTTCTTTAATAAAATTTGTGTGTTCTCAACCGAAACATTTATAAGCAGATAATTTTTTATAGCCATTGCAGTTGCTTCAACAAAAACAGGCATAAATGTTAATTTTTGTCCATGTTTTTTTAAAAATTCTTCCTTTTCGCGGTTTCGCCATTTCACAATACTTGTAGCGTCAACTTCTATAAATGATGTTACGTGAGGTGATGTATTAACCGAACGTACCATATTTTCGGCAATTAATTTTTGCATTCTGTTCATTTGCATAATTTCACCATTAAAAACAGAAGTTACGGCAGGATTTTGAGTTATTTCCCTAACGGGTTCAGATATAGTTTCAATAATATTATTTTTAACAACAGGTTCTTTTTCCTGGTGTTTTTTTAGTGAAATAAAATTTTCAATATCTGTTTTTGTAATGCGGCCGTCTAATCCCGAACCTTTTACTGAATTTAATTCGCTTTCAGAAATATTTTGCTCTTTAATTAACAGGCGTACAAGTGGGCTTAAAAAACGTTTTGTGGGTTTTTCAGAAATGTTTTGTTTTTGAGTTGTTTGGTCTTCTTCTTCAATATTCTCTTTAGAAATGGCAACTGTATTTATTTCTTTTCTTTGTTCTGATTGCAGAACATTTACAGAATCTGAATATTCGTTTTCAAGCAAAACGATTACAGAACCAACAGGAACAACGTCGTTTTGGTTATACAATAATTTTGTAACAATTCCCGATTTTGGTGAAGGAATTTCTACAACAATTTTATCGGCAGCCACTTCTGCCAATGGAGTATCTTCGTTTATTTTATCACCAACTTTTACGAACCATTTTGTAATTGTAGCGTCCGTAAATCCTTCCCTAATTAACGGTAATACAACTTCAATCTCGTTCGTCATAATTTTTATTTAGTAATAATCTGCTAAAATAGTTGAAATAATTTATAACTGCAAATTATTGGTTATTGGCTCCTGGTTCCTGACTTCTATCTTCCGACTTCTATCTTCTGGCTTCTATCTTCTGGCTTCTATCTTCTGACTTCTATCTTCTGACTTCTATCTTCTGACTTCTATCTTCTGACTTTTGTCTTCCGGTTACCGATTTATGGACAGAGCCTG
>PCSS01000232.1 GCA_002771395.1 Bacteroidetes bacterium CG23_combo_of_CG06-09_8_20_14_all_32_9
ATTTTGAACAATTTATCAAAAAGTAGTTTGCGATTGCATTACCGAAAAATTGATTAGATTACGAGTTCTGGAGTCTGTCTGTAATGTCGGTTTCTTTTGATTTAAGAATACCCATTAACCCCGTTGGATAACTCTCGTTTAAAAAAGGATATGCAAAAAAAAGAAAATATCCTACGGGGTTAATCCTTGTTCTGAGATCAAAAGTTCAAAATCAAAATTTTAATACAATTAAAATTTTAAAACTTATAAATGAAAATTAACTTTGCAAAAAATTAAATGGTATCGTTTATACATTTAACCAAAACTACTGAAAAATGTTTTAATATTCATTGTGTATGAAAATATTGAATTTTTTAATTTGTGTTTCTTTTACAGCTCTATGTGCGTGTAGTTCAAATAATGACAATAGCATTAATACCGATTTGATTAATAATCCGTTAACCGCTTCGGGTAAGAATGCAGATACAAGTTTACTTCCTAAATTTAAATGGGCTGAGCAGAATCACGATTTTGGTGTAATTATTCAGGGAGAAAAAGTTTCATATACTTATACTTATACAAATATTGGAAAATCTAATTTAATAATAAGTTCTGTTCATACAAGTTGCGGATGCACTGTACCAAAATATGATACTGAACCTATTATGCCAGGAAAAAATGGTAAAATAGAAATTATTTTTGATAGTTCGAACAGAAACGGAATACAAAATAAAACTTTAACCGTATTAGCTAATACACAACCAAATAAAATTGAGTTGCATTTTACAGCAGAAATTGTTGAACCTGAAAAAAAATAAATTATCTTTAACCTTTTAAATAAATAAAATGAACAGTTTACTTATGATTTTGTTAATGACCGATTCCAATGGGAAAAATAACCCATTTACGACGTTGCTTCCGTTGTTGCTTATAATTGTGGTTTTTTACTTTTTTATGATTCGTCCACAGATGAAAAAACAAAAAGAAATGAAAACTTTCAGGCAATCGCTTAAAGTTGGCGATAAAATTATTACTTCCGGGGGTATATACGGCAAAATATCTGAAATGCGAGAAAATGCTATAATTATGGAAGTTGAAGACAAAGTACGAATGAAAGTTGACATTTCATCTGTGTTCCGCGATTCAAGTGATTTGCAAACAAAAAAATAAATAATTGAAATCTGATTTACTCAGACAATTCAGAAATCTATTCAAAGAAGATAAGGTCAGACTTAATAAACGAGTTCTGATATTTTTTTTATTTGTTGCTTTATCAACTTTTATTTGGCTTTTACACGCTATTGATAAAGAATATGTTACAGAAATAAACTACCCTGTAAACTATTTTAATTTTCCCGAAAACAGAATTGAAACTATTGACTTGCCCAATTTTTTTACACTTAAGGTTGAAGCATCAGGATACCTGTTACTTAAACAAAAAATTGGCAAGACACTTTATCCATTACAAATTGATATTTTAAAATACCTGCCCGAACTTCTTTTACGCGATACCATTGGTTTTACTATTAAAACAACTACTTTTAGAGAAACTATTGAAAATCAATTATCGCAACAAATAAGAATTCTTGAAATAAACCCCGAATCAATAAGGTTTTTATTTGCAAGCAAGGTTTCTAAAGTAGTTTTAATTAGCCCACAACTAAAATATGCTTTAAAAAAGCAACTCGTAATTAAGGATGAAATTGTTTTTTATCCTAAAAAGGTTAGTGTTAGCGGTCCGGTTAATATTTTAGATACATTATCAAAAATACCAACTGTTTTAAAAGACTTTGGGGTAATTTCAGGTTCAGTTAGTAAAAATTTATTGCTTAAACCAATTAAAAATCTTACGTATTCGCCTAATAATGTTGATATTAATATAAATGTTGAAGAATATACCGAATCTTCAATAGAAATTCCTATAACAGTATTAAATCTTCCCGATTCAATTAAAATACAATTGCTTCCAGAAAAAGTTAAAATTTATTATTGCACAGGATTAAGTACTTTTAACTATATTAATCCATCTCAATTTCTGGCAGTTATTAATTATAATGAAATTAAAAACAGTACTGCTACTAAATTTACTGTACTTATTAAAGAATTTCCAGATCACGTATTTAACCTTAGAGTAAATCCACGAACTGTGGATTTTATTATTAAAACTAAAAAATAATGATTTCGGTTGGGCTTACCGGTGGAATTGGAAGCGGAAAATCTGTAGTTTCAGAAATGTTTAAGATATTTAATATCCCAACTTATAATTCTGATAGTCAAGCTAAAATATTAATGGAAATAAATACTGATATTAAAAATGAAATTATTGAACTTTTGGGGATAGCGGCTTATACCGAAAATTTACTAAACAAACAATATATCGCTTCAGAAATATTTTTAAATAATACTTTAAGGAATAAGTTAAATAATATAGTTCATAAATATGTAATTCAAGATTTTATGAAGTGGATAAATATTCAGATTAAATCAGATTTCGTTATACTTGAATCTGCAATATTATTTGAAACAGGAAATGAAAAAATTAATAAATTTAATATTACAGTTATTTCGCCATTTGAATTAAAATTTAAACGACTAAAAAAAAGAGGGATGACTGATTCTGATATTAATAAACGAATTGCCTCGCAATGGACAGATGAACAACTCATTAAATTATCAGATTATATAATTGTAAATGATGAACAAAAACTTGTTTCAAAGCAAGTCTTATCAATTTATAAAGATATTATTTCAAAAATAAATGTTACTACTCACCCGCAAAACTACAGAAGTGATTAATAGTAAATACTCAGCCACTCGGTTAACAAACGGTTAATAAAACCTAAATTGAGCGATTTAATTTTTCAGAAAAATTTTTACAGGAAAAATTAAATTCACCGTTGCAAACGATACATATATTTTTTAAATAC
>PCSS01000013.1 GCA_002771395.1 Bacteroidetes bacterium CG23_combo_of_CG06-09_8_20_14_all_32_9
AAAAAAATGGTAAATATGAAGAAATTGACCACAAACAATCACCCAATTACGATAGTCAGTTTTGTATGCTTTTCCCGCGTGTGTTCAGCCCCGAGGCGAACCATGTAAGCGCTTACAAAACATGGACTAACTTTAAAGGAATACCGATTAATTATGTTATGGGTGATGGTTCGGTACAAAAAATTTACAAACCCACGTTTTTCGAAAACATAAAATTTTTTGTAAAATATCAGGTAGGTTTTATGTACTTTCGTTATTTTATGTGGAATTTTGCCGGACGACAGAATGATATTCAGGGACATGGAAATATTTTAAACGGTAACTGGATTTCGGGCATACCCTTTTTAGACGAAATGCGACTTGGTCCGCAAGATTATCTTCCCGAACCGCTTAACAGCAATAAAGCTAAAAATGTTTACTTTATGCTTCCTTTATTGCTTGGGTTAATAGGAATGTACTTCCACTATCTTAAAGAATCAAAAGGATTTGTAATTGTAATGTTGCTATTCTTTTTTACAGGGATAGCAATTGTAATTTACTTAAATCAAACACCTTATCAACCCCGCGAGCGCGATTATGCTTATGCAGGTTCGTTTTACGCCTTTACCATCTGGATTGGCTTGGGAGTGGCATCGCTATATCAATTATTGAGTAAAAAAATGCCGGCAATGCTCACAGCAGGGGCAATTACAGCAATCTGCCTTTTTGCTGTTCCGGCAGTCATGGCTAAACAAAACTGGAACGACCACGATCGTTCTAATTGCTTTACAGCCCGCGATTTTGCTGAAAACTACCTCGAATCGTGTGATCCTAATGCAATATTATTTACTAATGGCGATAACGATACTTTTCCTGTTTGGTATGTTCAGGAAGTTGAAGGTGTAAGAACAGATGTTCGTGTTGTAAACCTTAGTCTTTTAAATACCGACTGGTATATAGAACAAAGCAAACGTAAGGCTTATGAATCGGAACCTTTACCTATTTCATTTACTTATGAACAAATTGCAGGTGAACGTAGAATTTATGTCCCGGTTGTTGAGCAAATTAAAAATCGGGTTGATGTTGGAAAAATTGTTGAGTTTGTTAAAAGCGACCTTCAGGAAGCTAAAGTCCCTGTTTCACAAACCGAGATGATTAATTATGTACCAACAAAACAATTCAGTCTTAAAGTTGATTCACTTAAAGTACTTAATAACAAAACCATAAAGATATCTCAGGCTAACAGAATGGTACAGGTTATTGAATGGAATATTACTAAAAATTTCCTTTATAAATCGGAATTAACCATACTCGATATTTTATCAAATAACAAATGGAATCGTCCTGTTTATTTTGCAATTACAGTAGGTGGCGACAGTTATATGAACTTAGATGATTATTTCCGTTTAGATGGTATGGCTTATCGCTTAACTCCAATAAAATCAGCAAATAAAGACGGGCAAACTGGTTGGATTGATACCGATATTCTTTATAACAATTTGATGAACAAGTTTGTATGGGGGGGCATTGAGCGTAAAGATGTTTATCTTAACGAAAACAACATGCGCATGACCATGAATTTCCGCAATAACTTTGCACGTCTGGCATCTGCACTTATTAACGAAGGTAAACGCGATTCCGCCATTAAAGTGTTAGACCGCTGTATGAAAGTAATGCCGGCAGAAACAGTTCCTTACAATGTTTTTATTCTTGGAATTATGGAAGCATACTATCGTACCGGTGAAATGGCAAAAGCTACTGCCATACTTGAAAAAATGATGAAAATAACAGAAGGCGAATTAGATTATTACTTGTCGCTTGATAAGGAATATTTAAGTATGGTTAATAATGAAACTAAAAGAGCTATGTCGGTTATGCAGGAACTTTCAAGATTAACCCGAACTTACAGCCAACCTGAGCTTAATAAAAAAATTGATGATAAATTTAAAATTTATTACGAAAAGTTTGTAACACTGTTCCCTCAAGGGTAAACTTCATCTTAAAACCATTGTGCAAGATGAAGACGGGTATAGAAAAACAAATATTTTTGACTTTTGACGACGGACCAACACCTGAAATAACAACTCAGGTATTGTTGTTGTTAAAAGAGTTTCAAGTCAAAGCTACTTTTTTTTGTCTTGGTAAAAATGTTGAAACACATCCCGAAATTTTTCGTGAAATTATTGAGCAAGGTCATGTTGCAGGAAATCATACCTACTCTCACCCAAATGGCTGGAAAACATCTGATAAAATATATCTTGATGATATAGACAAAGCTTCGCAATTTATTAAATCAAAGCTGTTTCGTCCACCTTACGGAAAAATTTCTCCGCTTCAATGGTTATATCTGCGAAAAAAATACAGAATCGCTTTATGGACTTGTCTTAGTAAAGATTATTCCGAAAAACTTTCGAACAATAAAATATTCAGCAGAATTGTAAAAGCTACCCATCCCGGAGCAATTATCGTTTTTCACGACAGTAAAAAAGCATGGCAAAAACTCAAAAATGTTTTACCTGAATATCTGGAATATCTTAAATCTGAAAATTATAAATGTCTTCCACTTAAAAATGATTAAAATACTGATAGCCAAATACATTTATTAGAGTCTGTCCATAAAGTTTATAATTCGTTACAATTTAAGATTAATGATTTAAGATTTAAAACGCTAATGAGCAATCAAAAATCTAAATTCTATATTCTAAAATAACTTTAAACACCAACATTATGGACAAATACGAATTTGAGTTTGTCTATAAAGTCAATATTTCCCGCAAATTTTGCAGAAATATTATTTTTGAGCAGCGAAAATCAGTAGTATCTGCGGGAGAAAATTTTTTAAACAGACGTTATGGATGGATACTAATTAAAGTCTGTCCATAATATCAGCATTTTTAATTTATAGCATATAGTGGTATAGGGAACTTTCCGAAAGTTATAATTACGGCTAAACCCTTATACCATATACCTTTATACCTTGTCTTCA
>PCSS01000007.1:0-3982 GCA_002771395.1 Bacteroidetes bacterium CG23_combo_of_CG06-09_8_20_14_all_32_9
TTTTTGTCCTTGAAACAATGAAACAATTGAATGACAGTGAGTTTTTTTTGAACAACAAATTACAAAAATATAAACAAATGAAAAATCTTATATACTCAGGATATTTTGGTTTTCGTAAAAATCAACAAGCAGCAGTAAGCAGTATGCAGTCCTGCCTACTGCTACTTCCTACTGCCACTTGTTCAAGAAACTTATTATATAACCATTTAAAGTATATAATTGGTATTCTTTTAATCATTTTCAATTTTAATGTTAAATCACAGACTGTAAACCTTGAAGATATTATGACTTATTTAAAAGCCGGAAATGCTGTTAAAGCAAAAGAAGTTTCCGATTCATCAATTAATGATAAAGAACTAATAAATAACCCGCGTACCTGGTTTTATCGTGCAATTACCTACCACTCAATGTATGAAAGTGAGTTGCAGGATGTAAAAGCACTCTCAAAACAGCCCTTGTTTGAAGCCTACAATTCCTATTTAAAAACAATGCAACTCGATTATGAGAAAAAATACAACAGTGAAGTCATTAATTCTTTGAAAATAATTGCTTCTCAATTTGTTAATGAAGGAATTATGTACTTTAACAATGGCGATTATAATAATGCCTTATCAAGTTTTGAAAATAATATTTCAATAAATAGGTTACCCGCTATCAATAAAATTGATACCATTATATTATATAATGCAGCACTTTCGGCAGACAAATCAGGTAAAAACACAACAGCAATAGATTATTACGAACAATTAATAAAGATGGAGTTCGGTGGCTCAAATGTTTGTCTCGATTTGGCAAAAGTTTATAAAAAAGAAAATAAAATAAATGATTATTTAAATACTTTGCAAAACGGCTTAAAAGCTTTTCCCAACGAAGATATAGGATTTATTTCGGAACTTGTAAATTATTATCTTGAAACAGGGAAAAACGAAGAAGCAATGAGTTATGTTGATAAAGGTCTTTTACGTGAACCTAAAAATCAGGCATTTCACTTTGTAAAAGCAAGTTTGCTTGACCAAAAAGGTGATTTGGTATATGCCGAAAAAGAATACTTAAAAGTCCTGGAATTTGACCCCGAATATACTGATGCAATGTTTAATTTAGGTGCATTATATTACAATCAGGCTACCGATTTAATTAAAAAAGCAACATCAAAGAGCGAACAAAATAAAGCGTATGAATTATATGGAAAAGCACAACCTTATCTCGAAAAAATAATTTTACAAACACCCAACGATATTCAGATAATGAAGATGTTAAAGACTATTTATACTCTGCTTAAACAAGATGATAAACTTATTGAAATAAATAAAAAGTTGGAGAAATCACAAGAATAGAGTATTTTTATGTTTTTATATTGATTAAAATTTTAGATTGTTTCGTTGAACAATGAAACAATGAAACAATGAAACAATGAAACAATGAAACAATAAAACAATGAAGCAATGAAACAATTTAATAATAGAACAACAACTTTAATATTAATTGCATTATTAACATTTAGTTCATTTTCAATTTATTCGCAACCAGAAACTACACCAAACAGAGGCGAAAACTTTATTAAACAAATTGAAGGTAAGATAGATAAAGCTAAAATCAGTATTGATAAAACGTGTTCAGATATTAACGGAAGTAAAAGTGCCGAAAACTGGTTTCTGAAAGGATATGTTTATACCGAATTATCCAAAAGCGAAATTTATAAAAAAACTATCCCAAACGCAGCCCGCGATGCACTAACTGCTATTGAAAAGTGCAAAGAATTAGATATAGAAAAGAAATTTAATTCAGATTGTATAAATGTGTTATTTGATTTAAGTACAATGTTTTACAATCAGGGAATAAACTTTTATAATTCTGCACTTAAATCAAATATTATAAGTGAATTTTCGTCAGCTTTAGAAAATTTTGAAAATTTCTTTGAATCAGTAACTACGCTTGGAAACGATAAGGCAATTATAAACCACTTAATTGAAAGCAGTAAAATAAATAAAAATTCAATAACGGTTTATACAGGTTACTGTGCCCAAAAGAGCGGCGACAACGAAAAAGCTAAAAAATACTACTCACAAATAGTATTGATAAATGAACCTGATTTGGAAAAAGTTAAACAAGCCGGCGTTCCTCTTGGATATATTTATTATTCCGATTTACTGATTAATACCGGCGATACTGCAACTGCAAAAGGAGTAATAGACAAAGGAGTAAGACTTTATCCCAATAATTCGGATGTTTTGATGGCGGCAATAGATGTTTTTACAAAAGCAAAAAAAGTTAATGAAATGGCAGATTTTCTTCAAGTTGCGATACAAAAGAACCCTGCAAATGTAAAAATGCTTGTTATTTTAGGCGGAGCTTTTAATACAATATCAAAAGATTACGCAAAAAAAGGTTACCATGCAACTTTTGTTGAATATCGCGATAAAGCCGTAAAAACCTACGAAAAGGCACTTGCCTTAAAACCAGCCGATAATAAGTTGCTGTTCAATATCAACTTTAACCTTGGAGTTTTATATTATAATCCCGCTGTTAATGCTTATAAAAAGAAAGATGAAGCAAATAAACAGGAATATGAATATTTGTTTAAAAAAGCTGTTCCATATCTCGAAGCAGCTTATAAAATTGAACCAACAAATCGTAATGTAATGACTATGCTGATGAAAGCTTACCAAACACTTAACGAAACCGGCAAAGCAGAAGCAATTGAAAATGAACTTTATAAATAGTTATTGAAATTTGCAGTGATTACTATATTTTGAACGGGCATAAAATGTGCTTTTTTAACATGCGGCAGTAAGCAGCAGCAGTAGGCAAGGACTGCGGAAACAAGCGGCAGTACAATGAATTAAAATGAATTAATTGGAATAAATGCTATTTAACATAATATAAATTATAGGACAAATATAAGAAAATGCAAAAACTGCCAATCACCAGTCATAATTATATAAATAATTTTCTGAACAGATGATTTATTTAAAAGGTGCTTGCCCTATCGCTCAAGCGTCTGCTTGGGCGAAGATTTGATTTTCTTTTTGGCACAAGCGGACGCTTGCGCCATACTTGGATAACTCTCGTTGAAAAACGGATATGCAAAAAAAAGAAAATATCCAACGGGGTTAATGGGTGTTCTTAAATCAAAAGAAACCGACATTACAGACAAGCACTATTTACGAACCTCAAAAAGTTATTAACAATGGAAGCGCCTCCTTTTAAATATTTTTGCGTAACATGAGTTATTAATCTTAAAAAAAACTTTACATTTGTCCGTTAAATTTATGTGTTTTATAAAGTATTAATTAAAAAGGATGTTATTATGGCAAAAAAAAGGTTTAGCACAAAAGCTATTCATGAAGGTAAACTTGATTGCACACAGGAATCGATGTCTGTTCCTATATTTCAGTCTGTAGCATACAGATATTCGGATGCTAAAGAAGCTGCTGAGATTTTTGCATCACAAAAAAGGGGTTATACTTATGGTCGTTGGGATAATCCAACAGTGAATATTTTTGAAAAACGTATGGCTTCACTTGAGAATACAGAGGCAGCAATAGCAACCTCTTCAGGAATGTCGGCAATATTCCTGTTATGTCATCAGTTGCTTGAAGCCGGCGATGAAATAGTTTCTTCCAACAGGGTTTATGGCGGAACCTTTTCATTATTTGAAGTAGGATTAAAAAAAATGGGAATTAAAGTGCACTGGATTATTACTCCTGAAAAGATAGAAGCATGGGAAGCGGCAATAACTAAGAAAACAAAGTTTCTTTATGTTGAAACACCTTCAAATCCTTCTTTATTTATTGCAGATATTCCTGCACTATCAAAACTGGCTAAAGTAAAAAAAAATCCTCTTATTGTCGACAATACCATTACTACGCCTGCTTTACAACAACCCATTGAGCTTGGAGCAGACATTATTGTGCACTCTACCACTAAATATATCTGTGGTAATGCTTCAAGTCTCGGTGGTATTATTTGCGGCTCCAAAGCA
>PCSS01000007.1:4001-4261 GCA_002771395.1 Bacteroidetes bacterium CG23_combo_of_CG06-09_8_20_14_all_32_9
TGCACTCACTGTTGCCAGGTTTCTGGAAAAACATCCGAAAGTATTATCCGTTAACTATCCTGGTTTATCATCCAATCCTTATCATAAAATGATAAAAGTGAACAATCTTAAAGGAGCAAGTTCTCTGATGTCATTTGAGATAAAAGGAGATTATGATGATGCTGTCCGATTTATTGATTCGCTGAAAATAATTATTCATGCAACTCATTTGGGTACGTGTAAAACAATTGTAACTCATCCGGCTTCTACTACTCATTCCG
>PCSS01000007.1:4289-4624 GCA_002771395.1 Bacteroidetes bacterium CG23_combo_of_CG06-09_8_20_14_all_32_9
AGGGATTTCTCCGTCGCTGATAAGATTTTCGATTGGACTGGAAGATGAAAATGATATTATTTCTGATATTGAAAATGCCCTTTCAGTGTCAAAAAAAAAATAAATACCGTAATCCATGATAAATTGCTTTATTGCTAAACTGCTGAATTGCCAATTGCTTATTGTTAATTGCCAATTGCTTATTGCCAATTGCTAATTGCTAAACTGCTTCATTGCTAAATTGAAAAAATTATAGGGGGCTTCTAAAAATTAACGACACGTCATTCTGAACTTGTTTCAGAATCTGATTATCAGGAAGTTAAAGATGCTGAAATAAATTCAGCATGACGAATTGG
>PCSS01000007.1:4633-15831 GCA_002771395.1 Bacteroidetes bacterium CG23_combo_of_CG06-09_8_20_14_all_32_9
TCAGCATGACGAATTGGGTATTTTTAGAAGCCCCCTATAATATGATTGATAATTTTTACTAATTTTGTTCCATATTTAAAATCACATTTTTATGGAAGAATTACAGAATAAGTACGATAAAAACTTAAAAACCAAAGGCACAGGATGTCTTGGTGCTACATTGCTTATTATTATTATTGGTATATTCTTAATTATAATATCAATCTTTACCTATTCATATTATAATGGTTTAGTTACCCGCGAAGAAAAAGTAAATGCACAGTGGGCACAGGTAGAAAATCTTTATCAACGCCGTGCTGACCTTATAAATAACCTGGTTTCAACAGTAAAGGGCTATGCTACTCATGAGAAAACCACATTAACGGCTGTAACTGAAGCACGCTCTAAAGCATCATCTATGACCATCAGTCCGGAAAATCTTAACGATGAAACTATTCAGAAGTTTGAGCAGGTTCAGGGTGAATTAACATCAAGCCTTCAAAGGTTAATGGTTGTAGTTGAGCAATATCCTAATTTAAAGGCTAATCAGGGCTTTTTGCAACTACAATCGCAATTAGAACAAATTGAAAACGGAATTGCCGACCAGCGTAATCTGTTTAACGAAATAGCCCGCGATTACAACATTGCTATTCGCAAATTTCCCCGTAATTTATTTGCTGTAATGTTCGGGTTTAAAAGCAAATCATACTTTAAAGCGACACCCGGTGCCGATAAAGTTCCGGTAGTAAAGTTTTAATTAGTGTTTGTCCATAAAGTCAAAGATTTTCAAAAACCAAAGACCCAAGTTTCAAGGAAAAGACCCAAGAACCAAGTTTCAAATTCCAAGCCCCAAGAACAAGGAAAGTATTGTTTTTCCCCTTTGAATTTGGGACTTGGGACTTGGAGCTTTTCTTAGTCCAAGGAAAAGACCCATGGTTATACAGGTCTTGTTAAATTAAAACAAAAAATGCCTGCCTTTACGATTCACAATTCAATTTTAAGCCCATCCCACGCCAATTGAACATTTTGTGGCAGTTCTTTATTTATTTCTTTATGAAGACCCATCATGTGGCTAATATGTGTAAGATAAGTTTTTTCAGGTTTTACCTTTTCAATAAATGCTAAAGATTCTTCTAAATTAAAATGTGAAAGGTGTTTTCTTTTTCTTAGTGAGCTTACAATTAATACTTTAACCTTCTTTATTTTATCTATTTCTTCATCTGGTACGTACTTAATGTCGGTAAAATAAGCAAACTGGTTAAACTTAAATCCAAAAACCGGGAGTTTATGATGAAATCCACGAACAGGAACAATAGTTATATCATTAATTTTAAAAGGTTTATTTTGAATTTCGTGAAGTGTCATCTCAGGAATTCCCGGATATTTTTCTTCAGAAAAAACATAAGAATAATCAATTTGTAATGCTTTTAAAACTCTTGCTTCGGCATAAACATCCATCGGCTTTTTATAAATCCAATTAAATGAGCGTATATCATCCAAGCCTGCAATATGGTCTTTATGCTCGTGAGTAAAAAGAATGGCATCCACTTTTGTTACCTTTTCTCTTAACATTTGCTGGCGGAAATCGGGACCGGTATCAATTACAAAAGTAAAACCGTTAATTTCAATCATAACTGAAGAACGTAACCGTTTATCATGCTCATCTTTAGACATACAAACATTACAATTGCATGCAATCACAGGAACACCCTGCGAAGTTCCGGTTCCAAGAAGTGTAACTTTCAAAATAAATTTTATTTGCTGTAAAAGTAGGCATTTTATACTGCAAACAGGATAAAACCGTACATTTTATTTTTCATTTACAGTCATTCGCTTCGCTGTCATACGATTGTCATTCGCTTCGCTGTCATTGACAATAAATGACTATTGTATGACTATTGAATGACTATCGTATGACCACTGAATGACTATCGTATGACCATTGAATGACGTTTTTAAAATTTATTCCGTGCAAAGTATATATTGTCTTTTTGTATCTTTGTTTTATGAAAGGTAAATTATTTTTAATTCCTACCCCTTTGGGCGAAAATTTTACCATCCAAAATATTAATTCAGATGTTATAAAAACACTGCAGGGCATACGATTTCTTATTGCTGAAGAATTGAAAACAGCCCGAAGGTTCTTAAAAAAATTGGATCCCTCCTGCCCTATTGATGATATTACTTTTTTTGTTTTAAACGAACACACTACACCACAAGAGTTTGAGCAATACTTAAAAGTTGCAGAAAATGGTAATAATGTTGGATTGCTAACAGAAGCGGGTTGCCCGGCAATTGCCGACCCCGGTTCGCAGGTGGTTAACATTGCTCACAAAAATGAAATTAAGGTGGTTCCTCTTGTTGGACCATCTTCAATAACACTTGCACTTATGGCATCGGGATTAAACGGACAAAAGTTTGCTTTTTGGGGATATTTGCCTGTAAAACAAAATGAACGTAAAATTAAAATTAAGCAAATCGAAAAACGTTCTAAACTTGAAAACCAAACTCAAATTTTTATTGAAACACCGTACCGGAATATTTCTCTTTTTAATGACATTATTGCGGTTTGTGAGCCCGAAACACAACTTTGCATCGCCTCTAATATTACTCAATATGACGAATTTATATTAACAATGAAAATTAAAAAATGGAAACTAAAAATTCCTGATATTCATAAAAAACCTACGGTATTTTTACTATTATCATAACAATAATATTTTAGGCACCCGTTTTTGAAAATTATCAAAAAAAAAGAAAAATGCGAATAAAACAAATTTTCATTAATGTTTTAGTTTTAATTCCGTCTTTGATTTTTGGTCAGGATTCAGAAATTATTTTTCCTATAAAACACTCGTCTTTTATAACTTCATTAAAATACTCGCCAACAAAACAATATATAGCAACAACCTCAGCCGATTGTACTATAAAGTTATGGCAGGCATCAAACAATTTATTAATACGAACATTTTACGGACACACAGAAATAGTAAACTGCATTGATTTTTCGGTAGATGGGAGTTTATTAGCATCAGGAGCAAATGATAGTACTGTAATAATTTGGGACGTTGTTACAGGGGGAAAAAAAATAAATAATATTAATACAGGCGGTAAAGTTTTAACAATTGCATTTAATCATAACGGGCAAAATATTATTGCAGGCACAAATAATGGTAACATAATTATTATCAATATATCAAGCGGAATAATTGATAATAAATTTTCTTTTCCACAATATAAAATAACTCATTTAGGCTTTGCAAAAGAAAATAACAAATTACTTGTTTCAACTTCAAAACAAAATGAAAATGTTAATTTAACAAATGAAATAAAATCTGAAGGTTCGTTGTATTTATTTGATTTTGAAAATTTTCAAAAACCCATAGCAATTAGCAACTATAAGGAAAATGTTATAAACTTTTGTTTTAGTCCGGACAGCGAAAAAATAATTACAGCAGCCAGCAATGGAATGGTAAGAGTGTGGAAAACAAAAGATTATATAGAAGAAATAGGTTTTAAAAACACTAATTTAACCCCCGCTGTTGTGTTTATGTCGGGCAATGGAAAAATGGTTTGTGTTGCAAGTCAGAAAGATAATACAATTAATTTATGGAGAATTTCGGGTGAAAAACTTTTCGATTTTACTATTGAAAAAGGTAAAGCAGTTTACGGTGAATTTAACAACGATTTTACCAGAATTCATATCTGCAATAATTTCGGCTTATTTATAATATACGATTTTAATGCACGTATAAGAGATACAATTGGTGAATATTTACAATCGGAAAGTACGCTTTCATCTTTTGCAATATCAAAATCATCATCTCAATTGGCAATTGCATTTGGAAATGGAGTAATAAAAGGATTTAACTTATCTGCATTAATGCCTGTTAAATATACCTCTCCGCAAAGTACGAAAGTATTGTGCATGACATTTTCAACAGATGAAAAAAAACTGTGTATTTCAAACGACCAATCGGTAATTTATAATTATAACAACAATAAAACTGAAGCAGGACCTGCAATTGTTACTTTTTTAGAAACTGCAACCGGGAGTATTAAAAGTGTTATTCCCTACAGCAGCGAATATGTTACTTCATTAACTGCATTTTCAAATTATTGTTTATCGGGTGTAAACTCCGGGATTATAAAATTTAATGAAATTGAAAACGCAAAAGAAATAAGTCAAATTCCTGCACATGATTATGATGTTATTGACATGAATTTTTCTTCTGATTTTAAATGGCTTATAACCGGTTCAACAGATGCAACGGCAAAACTATGGAAAGTAGAAGGCTCACTGCTTACACTTAAAAATTTATTCCAGTTTAACAATGAAGTAAATAATGTAAATTATATTTCATCAAACCAGATAGTTATTGCCTCTGTTGTTGAAACAGGATTATATATTATTAAAGGGTTAAAAACCGAAAACAAAATAGCCATTGAAGAAAAAAATGGAATATCTGATATTGATGTTTCAGAAAACGATACACTTTTGTTCGCTTCAATTAACAGTAACCAAACCCAATGCCGTTCTTATTCATACTTAACAGGGGTAAAAATATGGGAATTTAAAGAAACTGGCTCAAAAATCAAAAAAATATTTTATTCAATTAAATATAATATTTTGTTTTGTGCACTTGAAAATGGAAGTATTATTTTGATTAATGCAAAAACAGGAAAAAAATTAGCAACAATAATACTTTACAGCGGCAAAGAATGGTTGGTTTATACTCCTGATAATTATTTTGATGCCTCAACCAGTATTTTACCAAATATAAACATTGTTAGTAAATTAATTTTTTTAAATCACCAGGGAATAGAAAAATACTATCAAAAGGGAATTTTGGCTAAAATATTAATGCAATAAATTGTAAGAGGAGATACAAATTTTGATCTCAGAACAAGGATTACTCACAATATTATTTATTTTAAAGGTGCTTGCCCCATTAGATAAAGACATATAAAGAGTGCTCTCTCTTTTAATTAACTAATATCTAACGGGGTAAATGATATCGCTTTGCTAAGTTAACGATTTTAGATTGTACATCTATTTTGCAGTTTTGGTTTGAGTGTTGATTTCAGCAATTGCAAAATGTGTGTGCAAATACTTTGGCGCATTAGTATTGTGTGTTGTCATTATACTATGAGTTTCCCTGATGAAAAAATTGTTTATTGTCTTTTACCTGTAAAATTTTTATTTATTCAACCTCTAATTTATACCAGTCACTCCCACTATAGTACTCAATAACATTAGATGTTGTATTATAAATCATTAAACCCATCGCTGGAAGTATTTGATCTCTGTTAGTTGTAGTCATCATGGGAATTAATACTCCTTTGTCAGTTGCTTTCACATCTAATATAGCAGATGCATCCGGATTTAAGCCATCTGTATTTATTGCTATACCTTCACTGTTTTGGCTTCCGGCACCTGTAGTTGCAGTAATAAATATATCAGACAGGTAACACCATGTTGTTCCGTCGTAATATCCAAAACGATTAGTAGGATTATCATAATATATTAATCCTGTTACAGGACAAAGAGAATTGCTTGTAGTTCTTGGTACAAGTACTCCTCTTGTAACAGAAGTTATATCAAGCATAGTTGAATTAGAAGGGCTTGCTCCTGTGAGGTTTATTACTATTTTTCCTGGCTCACTAGTTGTGCCGGTTGTGGAAGATACAAAAGTACTTTTAATTTCATACCATCCTGTGCTTTTATAATAATTAAGTTTTGAAGTAGTGATATTGAAAATAAGTAATCCAATAGCTGGTGAAGGAATAGCATCTCTTTGTGCAGAATTTATTCGTGGAATAAGCATACCCAAATTGTTAGACGGTGAAACATCAATATCAAGAATAGATGAAGGGTTAGGAGAATTACCCGTAATGTTTATAGATACGCCCTTGTCATCAGGAAGAGTTGAAACTGCAATAACCACATCATCTGCGGATGGTGAGCAAGGCAAATCAGATATTGTCCATCTCAAAGTAGCAGACATCCCAATTAATAACCCGGTTACACCTGAAGACGGAGAAGAAGGTGTTGTAATTGTTGCTGTGCCAGAAACAACTGACCAGTTTCCTGTTCCCACAGCCGGTGTATTTCCTGCAAGTGTTGTTGTAGTTACATTACATAAGTACTGATCTGGACCTGCATTTGCAGTTGTGGGATTTGCAACAACAGTAATAAATGAATTTTTTATTTCAGTATCCGAGCCGTTTCCATTAGTTGCAACAAGAGTGATTGTATATGTTCCGGCAGTATTGAAGCATATATTCGCAGGGTTTTGAAGTGCTGATGTTCCCGGCGAACCTCCGGTAAATGTCCAGCTCCAGATTGTAGGCGTATTACTTGATAAATCTGTGAAGTTAATACATAAACCGGCACATATTGTTGAGTCGGATGCAGAGAAATTGGCAACAGGTACTGCACCTCCTGCAACACTTAATGTAATATCATCAATAGCAATAGAAGGATCGGTACCGGTATTATCATCGTTATTTGTCCAGTTAAATCCGATTTTAACATTCGGGTTATTGTCGGCACTGGCAGGTAAAACAACAGAATAAGCGGTCCAACAACCTTGTACAGATCCATTGCATACCCCTCCACAAGCAGAATTACAACAGGATGTTTTTAGTAAGTCAAATAAAAGTGTCCATCCACTGCCATCATTCCACCATAATGTCGCATTGTCTGTTGTTCCTTGTCCGAACTCAATATAATTAAATGCAAGAGTAATGTTTGTATAACCGGTACAGTTAATTGTCGGAGATTCAACCCTCACATTTGTTTCAGGAAACCAGATACCTAATCCTCCTGCCAAATATGATGCACCATTATCGCCAACAACTGAGACATTTGAACCAATATGCAATGAAGGGTCAGCAGCATCGCACACCGAACCGCAGATACCGGCATCATTACCGCATTCTGCTCCACTTACATACCACACATTGGGGTCAGAACCGTTTGTACCTGTATTTGTAGTGGTCCATGCTCCATTCGGTCCTACGTAAGTATTAGCATAGCAGTTGGAAACGCAACTATTACTAAAAGTTTCGGTCCAAAAAGATTGTGAAAACCCCCATACAGGAAAAATTATTACTACAACAAGTACAAAAACTAAATTTTTCATTTTTTTTCATTGTTATAAGGTGGATTCTAAAAATTATTTTTTTACATTTTTTTAGTTACAAATTCAAACCCACATAAATGTGGTTGAAAAAGTAGTACAATATTACAAAAAAAATAAAATAAGATGTTCAAAAAAATTAAATTATTTTGTATCCGCTCAAAAAGTATATGGTATTAATTATTGTGACGATACGACAATCTCTGTGTTCGTTAGCCCTTGCTATAGTTGAATTATCAGTTTCCTTACATTGAAAACCTAAATGGTACAGCTTGCCGGGTTGTGTATTTAAACAAACTTTTATGTCTCGCAAACATTCCCGGTAAGTCAATTGAGCAAAAAGCACAGCTAAAAATTGCTCACTACATTTGAATGTTTTAACTTTGCGGTTACAATTATAATGTGCAACGCATTTATTAAATTCAGTAATAACTCATCAGGTGTTTTTTCTCCCGCTGATTTTGCTGATTTACCCTGTTAAATAACCCTACGGATTGCTTCGCATTTAACAGGGTTAAATCTGCGGGAAAAAATAATGCTTAAGTAAACAAAAGGTTAAATGGTACAAGAAAGACTAAAATAACGTAAGTTCTCAATACTTGCAGGTAAAAATAAAAGAAATAAACAACAAAACAATTACAAATATCTTTACCTATAGATATTGAGAAGTTACAAAATAACAAATTAAAATAATATGACTCCTCAACTTATTCTCATAGTAATTATCGGCATTGTAATATTAGGTTTTGCTTTTGAACAAATTCTTGATTATCTTAATTTCACTAAATTTTCAGCTATTCAACCCGAAGAAGCAGAAAATATTTACGATAACGAAAAGTATTTAAACCAATATAACTATCAAAGAACTAATTACAAATTCGGTTTATTTGAAGGTACGTTCGGATTTATTTTAAGTATTTCAATGTTGTTATTTTACGGATTTGCTTTTGTTGATTCGCTTGCAAGAGAATTAGTAATCGACGAAAGACTTGTGATTTTAGTGTTTTTTGGATTGTTGTTTTTTTCATTCGACATAATCTCTTTACCTTTCAATATTTACGATACCTTTATAATTGAAGCTAAATTCGGATTCAACAAAACTACTGTAACTACTTTTATATTAGATAAATTAAAAGAGTGGCTTTTAAGTGTCGTAATCGGAGTCCCTGTAATTCTTGCAGTATTTTGGTTTTATCGGCAAACCGGCTCTATGTTCTGGATTTATACATTTTTACTATTTGTTGGAATAATGGTTTTCTTTTTATTATTTTATTCAAATTTAATTGTGCCGCTTTTTAACAAACAAAAGCCACTGGAAGAAGGGGAGTTGAAATCTGCAATAAATGAATTTGCAAAAAAAGTAAGTTTTTCATTAAAAGATATCTATGTAATAGATGGTTCAAAACGTTCATCAAAAGCTAATGCATATTTTACAGGTTTAGGCAGAAAAAAACGAATTGTTTTGTACGATACTCTTATAAAAGATTTGTCGGTAAATGAAATTGTTGCTGTTTTATCTCACGAAATTGGTCATAATAAAAAGAAACATGTAATTTCCGGAACAATACTTTCTATAATACAAACAGGATTAATGCTTTATATTCTTTCATTTTTTCTAGATAATCCGTTGCTTTCGCAGGCGCTTGGAGTAAGTAAACCTTCATTTCAAATTTCTATAATTGCATTTGGAATTCTTTACAGTCCCGTTTCAATGATACTTGGAATAGCAAATACAATTATTTCACGAAAAAATGAATATGCTGCCGATAAATACGCCGCTGATTACGGACAAGCCGAACACCTGATTTCTGCACTTAAAAAACTTACTGTAAATAATTTAAGTAATCTTACGCCTCATCCTGTTTATGTTTTTTTTAATTATTCACATCCTACAGTTTTGCAAAGAATTAAAGCACTAAAACAAAATTCCAATTATCATCCTCTGTTGAATAAATCAGAAAATAACAATAATCATCAATGCAAATAATATTCAGATTTCAAACAAAAATCGTAAATGAAAAACAAATCTCAAATAATAACTATTGGCGATGAGTTACTTATTGGTCAGGTTGTAAATACTAATGCAGCATGGCTCGGCTCAAAATTAACAGAACTTGGGTTTAATGTTATAAAAAATATTTCAATTCACGATAATTACAATGACATATATAATTCAATTAAGCAGGCATCTCAGGAATCTGAATTAATAATTGTTATAGGCGGTTTAGGTCCCACAAATGACGATATTACTAAAACTGTTTTATGTAAATTTTTTAAATCAAAACTAATTAGGAATAAAGATGTTATAAACCATATTCAAACAATTTTTTCAAACAGAAACCTGCCGTTATGTAATTTGAATTTGCAACAGGCCGATTTACCCCACAATTGCACGATTCTTTATAATGAACTTGGTACTGCTCCGGGAATGGTTTTTAAAAATGATAAATTTTTATTGATTTCCCTGCCTGGCGTGCCTTTCGAAATGAAAAATATTTTTGAAAAGCAGTTAATTCCGTATCTCAAAAATCATTTTAATTTACCGCCAATAATCTCTCAAACTATTATGACGTGCGGCATTCCCGAATCATTTCTTGCCGAAAAACTTAAAGATTGGGAAAATAATTTAGCCGTTAATAATTTAAGCCTTGCATATTTGCCTCAACCAGGGATTATAAGGTTAAGAATTACAGCAAATCAAAATCGCCTAAATGGTAATAAACTAATTAATAATGCAATATACAAACTAAAAAATATTATTCCCGAAAATATATTTGCTGTTGGTGATACAACTTTTGAAGAAGTTATTGGAAAATTATTAACAAAGAAGAAGAAAACAGTTTGTGCTGCAGAAAGTTGTACAGGTGGCTACATTTCACACCTTTTAACCTCCGTGCCTGGAAGTTCAAATTATTTTACAGGTTCGGTAATAGCTTATTCAAACTCTGTAAAAACTCGTATCTTAAAAGTAAATAAACAAGATATTGTTAATTATGGTGCTGTAAGCAAACAGGTTGTATTGCAAATGGCAAAAAACATAAGAAATATTTTCAATACCGATTTTTCAATAGCAGTTTCAGGAATTGCAGGACCCAATGGCGGAACAACCGAAAAACCCGTTGGCACTGTTTGGATTACAATTGCATCTGAAAAAAATGTTTTTACCTCTAAATTTATGTTCGGAAATGACCGTATTAGAAACATAATAAGAGCTTCAGTTTGTGCATTGGATATGCTAAGAAAATCAATTATTTATTAGAGTCTGTTTATAAAGTCCGCTGACTGCGTTATGCTCGTCTTTTATGTCAGTCATTTACAACAATAAACTCCTGACATAAAAGACTCGCAAGCCTTGTCATCAAACTTTATATTCCAGACTCTTGATATTACAGACAAACTCTGAATAAGCTACTGCATTTTAAAAAAATCAAAAATATTTGATAATTGAAATAAAATTCACGTACTTTGCAGTCCGTTTTTTTAATATTTAAAATAATTATCATAATCAATGTCAAGAATTTGTCAAATTACGGGAAAAAGAACAATGGGCGGGAACAATGTTTCTCATGCTAACAACCGTACAAAAAGAAAGTTTCATCCAAACCTTTTTAAAAAAAGATTTTTTCTTGAAGAAGAAAATCGCTGGATTAATTTAAAAGTATCCGCTAATGGTATAAGAACCATTACCAAAAATGGACTTAAAAGTGCTTTGAAAAAAGCTCAGGCAAAAGGTCTTATCAAAACTTATTAAAACAAAGTGAATTATGGCAAAAAAAGGAAATCGCGTTCAGGTAATACTTGAATGCACCGAACAAAAGGCAAGCGGGGTTCCCGGAGTATCAAGATATATTACTACCAAGAATAAAAAAAATACTACCGAACGTCTTGAACTTAAAAAATATAACCCTTTTCTTAAAAAGGTAACCCTTCATAAAGAAATTAAATAACTTTTTAATATGGCAAAAAAAGTTGATGCAACCTTTAAAAAAGGTGGTACAGGAAAAAATTTTACCAAAGTAATCCGTATGTCAAAATCAAAAAAAACAGGAGCCTACGAATTTAAGGAAGAAATGG
>PCSS01000121.1 GCA_002771395.1 Bacteroidetes bacterium CG23_combo_of_CG06-09_8_20_14_all_32_9
GAACTACGAATTTGCTTTTTTCGTAATTCGCAACTTCGTACTTAATTCGTACTTCGATGGGGTAATAGTTTCTTCTTTCTCAATCTCATTCCTAAACCTTAACCTCAACCTCAACCTTAAATATAATCATTCCCTTGTGTGTCTATATTGGTCATGGATGTTTCATGCTTTGTTAATTTTAGAAATAAATCTATAACCAAAGTAAACTCTTACAACTCCGTATTGCTGTTTGATATATGATTTTGAAGAGTTATTAAAATCATATCCATCGAAAATAGCGGTAATTCCTGCATAAGTTCTACGGGCATTATAACCTATTCCTATTCGCGTTTGTACTCTACCCGAAAGTCTTGAAACATCGCGTCTTACAGCGGTATCTCCGGATAGTACAAATTTATACCCGTTTCGTGCAACACCGGGTAATAGCGATAAAGTAAGGAACCATTTATGCAGAATAAAAGTATGCATATAACCTCCTATAATTCCAATATTTGAGGAGATTACCCCATGAAAATAAGCAGAAGAATCGTAATAACTTTTTACGCTTTGTGGAATAAAAGAAGAATCGCCTGCTGCAGCAAATAGATGATAATAAACGCCAAAAGCCCAAGTACCTGCACTTTTCTTTTGCACTTCGGTTTGCGAAAAAGTTGATTTCATTGAACATCTTCTATAATTTGTCAGATACATAAATGAACCGCCAACAGAAAATTGATAAATATCGGGACGTTTAATTTTAGTAGTATCTTTAATTGTGTTAGAATCAACAACGCCAATGCTATCGAGGTAAAATCCTTTGTAATACTGCAAATTCAAATCGGCTAAAAAACGACGCATATAAAAATGGCTCTGAAGGTCAATTTTTTCTGTTTTACCATAAAGCCCATCGTCATTTTTTCCTATTGTGATAAAAGATAAATCAAGCCCAATCCATTTATACCCGAAGCCGGGTCCAAAACTTGCTGCTTCGTTTGGTTTGTAAGTTAATATACGCCGGTGAATTCCTTCAATAATACTAATGTTATTCGCCTTGCTGTAAGAACTTATGTAAACGGCAAGTTTGCCGGAATAATTCTTTATATAAAGGGTATCAACATTATGGTTTTTACGGACTTTGGTGCTGTCATGCCCTGTAGCTCTATAAAAACCGAAGCAAAACAAAAAAAATAACAATATAATTCCTGCAAATTTCATTTGCTGATTTTCACAAATTTAACAGGTAGTATGTTATTTTCGTTTTTGCAATTTACAAAATAAATTCCTGCATTTAACAATGAATTTATCAACTCAAGAACTAATGTACTCATAGGGTTAGTAACAACTTGTGCATAAACAGTTGCGTTACCCGAAATTGTTTTTGAAGTATTTGTAACATTCAAATCAATTTTGTAAAATTTTACATCATAATTATCAAGTAAAGAATTTTGGGCTTTTACACTTCTTGTATCGAAATGTTTATTTTCAAAATTCGGCTTATGATAATCCGATAATCTTTGACTAAAAGAAGTATTTGCCAGTATAGAGGCAAAAACAAGAATAAAAAATTTTTTCATTTTTTTGAATTTTAATGTAAAAGTATAATTTTTTTTATAAGAACAGGATATAAAAATTACCTGAAAGTAAAAAAACTTAACAAACTTTGTTACTATGCTGTGAATGGTAATAATTTTAACTTTTTATTTTTTTATGACCTCACCTCCGACCCCTCTCCAAAGGAGAGGGGAGTTAAAATTGTTACCGTTTTAAGTATTCATACATTTTATTTTGTATTTATAAAGTTCCAAACAATGCCAATGGTTATGCTGTAACTATAATTAGTTGTAGCTCCATAATCGTCCGCTTTTAACTTTGTATATTCGGGAAGATTAAATTTCTTGGATATTATTTCATTGTAATCAATTTTAGGGTATGGACTAATATTAAATATTCCGGTTATCAGCAAATTAGGTGAAATATCTGAAAGTCTTCGGGCATAGCCCAAACCAAGCCCTACCCTTTTATTGAATAACCCCACAGCTCTGTTCGCGTCAGATGTAAAATCGCCTAAAGGAATGTTTATTACAATATTATCTTTTTCTGAAATGCGAATTGAAACAACACTTGAAATCATACCGCAAGCGCCTGTTCTGCTACCGGCTTCTCTAATTGTGCTGTCGGCTCTGACAAAATAGTCAAGTTGATTATTAAAATAGTAATTAAAGCCTAAGCTTAAACCAAATTGAACGGCAGTCTGATATTTCTGTAGTTTGGCACTTATTGAATCTTTGGCTGTCTTTATGTTACTAAACTTTTCTTTCCAATTTCTTACTTCAATATTTAAGGAATCTTTTTGTTTTATAATAACTGCATTCAAAGTCAGTATTTCTTTGTCTTTTTCGATAACAGCTTCTTCAAGATTTTCTTTTGCTTTAGTAAGTTGTATAATTTGCTCAATATTTAAATCTCTTTTGTGTAAAAAATCTTCTATAAAAGCCACTATCTCTTTTTGTGATGTTTTTTTTGATGCTTCAATAGTCTTATTTTGCGATTCAATTGTCTTATCTTTTTCTTCAATTTTTTTATTAAGTGCATCAATAATTTGGTCGTATTTACCTTTCATCTCAGAAGCGCCAGCAATATAAAACGCTTCATAATTCTTTTCATTTTTGTTCAGTCTTGCAATTATTGTTTTTGCGGCAGTAATATTATTATTATCAATATAATAGATTACCGAATCTAAAATCACTAAATTATTTTTTATTTGTTCCTGTAAAGCAACCGGAGTTTGAACAATTACCTGTGCCTGACAATATAGACCTGATAAACCCACTATTATAATAAAAATTGTTTGAAACGATTTTTTCATGTGTTTATATTTTTGTAATTTGTTGTTCAAAAAAAACTCACTGTCATTCAATAGTCATACATAGTCATTCAATTG
>PCSS01000155.1:0-1329 GCA_002771395.1 Bacteroidetes bacterium CG23_combo_of_CG06-09_8_20_14_all_32_9
ATCCTACGGGGTAAATCAACTATTTCGACATTCATCATTCCTTGTTCGGTGTTCGTTATTTATTAAATTTATCCTTAAATTAGTGACATTAACTCTAACGGGGTAAACTACTTTTCAGCAATTTTGAAAGATGTCATTTTTATTAGTTAAAAAATATTTCATCGATAAAGAAAAATGCAGGATTCCCGGCACCGGGATGCCATTCCGGCAAGTTTCCGGGTTTATTTACTATTACCTTTATGTATCGTGCGTATATCTTATTAATTTCGAAAACAAAATCTTTTTTTACTGCTCCCCGTTTATTGCGAGGGACGTCATTTTTAATAATTACCGCTTGTCTGAAATCCTTTCCATTAGCAGATACCCAAAATTCAACTTCGGGTGGAAACAAAATCCAGGAACTAACATCCTGTAAAAAGCCTGCACCAATTTTTGATAAATTTTCAGGTTTGCCCAAATCAACAATTGCAGTTAAATTAACATCCTGATAACCTTGCCACCCGCCTGTTTTGAAGTCAAGTCCGCCGCGTATGCCATCAATTAAAGCAATATCACCGCCACCTGAATATTGGGGATTATATTTTGATAGAATTTTCACTTTTACTCCTTCAGGAATTTTATTTATTACGCTGAGCATTATTTTACTTTTATTTCCCGATGCATCAACTGCAATTGCCTTAATAATAGTAGTTTCATGGATGTCAAAAGGTTTTAAATATTCCTGAGAATTTATTGCAGGATTGGTTTCATCTAATGTAAAATATATTTTGCAATCTGTTAAAACATCACGTAAAATAATATTACAAATTCCTGTAAAAACCCGCTTTCCATTTTGAATATAAGGAACAGGAATAATTTTCTTATCTTTTATTGCAGATTTTGGACAATATTCTTCTGCAATTCCCCATACAGCCGATGGTTTTGCTCCCATTTCAAAAACCAACTCTCCGCCTTTTAATAAATCTTTATGCTCAATAAAAGATTTGTTATAAATTTTTCCGTTTAACTTTGCAGATTGAATATAAAAATTATTTTCTGAAATATTTTTTGCAATAACAGTAAATATTTTTCCTCTGCCAACATTAATTACCGATTTAGAAAAAAAAGGAGTACCAATAACATAAATATTTGAGCCGGGAGTAACGGGATAAAATCCGAGTGATGAAAAAACAAACCAAGCCGACATCTGCCCGCAGTCTTCGTTTCCGCAAAGTCCATCAGGCGAATTTTTGTAAAAAATATTTTGAATTTTATGAACTGTTTCCTGCGTTTTCCATGGTTTTCCTGCATAATTATAAAGATAAGCGTTATGGTGGCTTGGCTCGTTTC
>PCSS01000155.1:1351-4328 GCA_002771395.1 Bacteroidetes bacterium CG23_combo_of_CG06-09_8_20_14_all_32_9
TTCCGTGTGCATATTGCCCAACAAGTCCTGTAATATCAACTTGTTTGCGACCGGTGATTTTGGCACAGGACAAAAACATGCTATCAAGTTTATTTGAAAAAACTTCCTTCCCGCCAATTAAATTCATTAAACCGTCAATATCTTGCGGAACATAAAAACAATATTGCCAGGCATTTGCTTCAGTGTAATTAAAATTTACATTGGTAGGGTTGAATGGCGAAAACCATGTTCCATTTACTCGGGCACGCATAAAGCCGGTAGAATCGTCAAAAACATTTTTATAATACTGTGCACGTTTTATAAAAGTATTGTAATCGTTGTTTTTGTTTAACGATTTAGCCATCATTGCAATACACCAATCGTCGTAAGAATATTCAAGAGTTTTTGAAACACTTTCGCCTGCATCTGTTGCAAGAACGCAACCGTTATTTATATACGAAATTAATTCCTGATTTTGTTGTTCGGCACTTGTTTTCATTGCTTCCAAAGCCTCGTTTCCATCAAAATTTCTTAACCCTTTTGCCCATGCATCATAAATTACAGAAACAGCGTGGTAGCCAATCATGCAATTTGTTTCATTTGCCGAAAGTTCCCACACAGGGAGAAATTTGCCTTGTTCATATTGCAAAAGAAATGTTTTAATAAAATCATTTGTTTTCCCGGGTTCAAGTATCGTCATTAAAGGGTGAAGTGCACGATAAGTGTCCCATAAAGAAAAAACTGTAAAATATGTAAAATCTTCAGTTTTATGAACTTTCTTATCAATTCCGCGATAATAGCCATCAACATCCGAATAAGTATTAGGGCAAAGATAAGAGTGATAAAGTGCTGAATAAAAAATAGTTTTTTGCTTATCAGAACCATCAACTTTAACTTTTGAAAGAACCTCGTCCCAGACTTTAAAAGCATTGTCTTTGTAGTTTTCAAAATCCCACGATGTAGCTTCAACTTCAAGATTTTTTCTTGCTCCCTGAATACTTACGCCTGAAATGGCAACTTTAACAATAATTTGCTCATTAGTTTTAGTTCTGAAATTTATAAAAGCTTTAAGATTTGTTCCCTGAGCCTCTGATTTTCCCTGAACATTCACATCATCTTTAACAATTCCTTTATTTATATATGATTTTGAAAATTTTGCCACAAAATAAACAGACTGGTCTTTAGCCCAAGCTTCTGAATGGCGAAATCCTTCTACTTCATTATCGCCAACAAAGTGAATATAAGAATCAATAACTTTATCGCGATGTGTTAAGTCAATAATAATGTTTGCGTTATTAGTTGCCGGAAAAGTATAACAATGAATACCAACGCGGGTTGTAGCAGTGAGTTCTGCTTTAATTTTATAGTCATCTAAAAAAACCGAATAATATCCTGCCGAGGCTTTCTCGTTTTTGTGTGAAAACTTTGAACAATATCCTGAAGAAGGTTCGTCTAATGTTCCGTTAAAGACCTGTACTTTGCCAACGGTTGGCATAAAAAGAATATCGCCATAATCGGAATTCCCTGTTCCACTAAGGTGAGTGTGCGAAAAACCAAAAATTACATTATCGCTAAAATGATAACCCGAACAGCCATCCCATCCTTCCAATCTTGTGTCGGGACTCAATTGTACCATTCCAAATGGCAAAGAAACTCCCGGATAAGTGTGTCCGTTGCCACCGGTTCCAATAAACGGATTTACAAATTTTGAATCGCCTTGTTTATAAGATGTATTGCAAGAATAAAATTGGACAATTACAACGAGCAAAAATAGAATTTTAGAAATTTGTATGTACAATAATTTCTGCATTTTAAGCAAGTTTTAGCACTGAATTTCTAATAACAATATTAGTTTCCAAACACTTGTGTTTTTTGGGAAGCGATTCGGAATTTTCGTTTGTTTTAATGTTTTCAAATAAAATTTCTACTGCATTTCTTGCAATTGCATTAATCGGCTGAATTACAGAAGTAATTGGTGGTGAGTAAAGTCTAAACAAATCAATATCATCAAAACTAACCAATGAAATATCTCTTGGAATTAACAAGCCATTGTTACGTATAGCTTCAAGGCAACCTATTGCAAGTTGATTATTTGCAACAAAAAGCGCCGTTGGCATCATGCTATCAGATTTCCACTCAACCAAAAGACTGTATAAAGTTTTGTAAATTTCCCCGCGGGGTATAACTTTTTGATAATATTGATTTAATGGAATAGAGTATTTTTTAAGGGCGTCGCGGTAGCCCTCAAGCCTGTCAACCTGTGTACTTATGTGAGCCGGCGAAATAATAAGCGCAGCAATACGTTTGTGACCATTATTAATAATATGCTCAACTGCTTCCTTAGCACCGCTACGGTTATTAACTACAACAGTATTTGTTTCAATATTATTATAAGCTCTGTCTATTAAAACAAATGGAAAGTGTTCATTCATAAGATTTTTAATATGTTCGGTTGAGTTTATTGTTGAAGAAAGTATAATGCCGTCAACTTGTTTATTAACAAGCATTTCTAATAGTTTCATTTCTTTTTTTTCGCTTTCATCTGAACTGCAAATCATCAGATTATAACCCGATTCGCTGATGGCATCTTCAACGGAACGAGCCATACGCGAATAAAAAGGATTGGAAATATCTGAAACAACCAAACCAATGGTATTTGACCTGCCAATACTCAAACCACGTGCAAACTGATTGGGTTTGTAGTTCATATTTTTGGCCGACTCCATTACTCTTTCCTGGGTCTTCCTGCTAATCCCGTTTTCGTCGCCTTTTCCGTTTAGCACCATTGAAACTAATGTTTTTGAAACTCCCAACGTCATTGCTATTTCTGCCAATGAAACATTGTTACTTTTTATCATTTTCTTATTCGTTTTTTTGTTCAAATATACAAATATTTACTGAAGTTTCGCACTTCTAAAACTGTTGAAAACATTATTAATTAACTCACCTTACGCAAAAGTAATGTAATTTTGCTACATCATTGTTAATAACTCACCTT
>PCSS01000206.1:0-363 GCA_002771395.1 Bacteroidetes bacterium CG23_combo_of_CG06-09_8_20_14_all_32_9
TCTGGAATAATTCGAAAAATAATAAAATGTTTTGTAGTTTTAAAAAAAATTGTCTTTATGGAAGTTCAAGAAAAATATAATAAAGAATTGATAATCAAAATTCAAAGTTTGACTTTTGAGCAAGATCTCTTATTAAATAAATTAATAGAAAAAAAATTAAGAAAACTTTCATTACGAACATATCATGCGCTTATTGAGTATTTAAACAATAATATTACGATTACGAATTTTAACGAACGCATATTTTCGCATAAAAATTTTTCTTATTATGATATAAAAAACGTCGGAGTTAAATCAGTTAAAGAACTAACTGGTTTTCAAACAGAACTATTAAAATTAACTGCTCTGATTTCGGTTCACAAA
>PCSS01000206.1:377-3183 GCA_002771395.1 Bacteroidetes bacterium CG23_combo_of_CG06-09_8_20_14_all_32_9
ATATTATAATATCCAATCAAACCATTTTGCAGAGATTAGTTCTTTTTTTAACAAAACCGAAAAAATTCTCTTATTCAAAACGTTACAAATATTATTAGACAATGACTATATTTTTGTTAGTAAGAAAAAAACGATTTTCAAATATTACTTTAACAATAATACTAAAAAAACAAAAGATTTAGCCGAGTTTGTAAATCTTACAAGAACAAGAATAGGACAACTAAGAAAGCAACTATATGGAAAATTTTCGGACTATTTTGAAATACTAAAACACATTGACAAAAAGCAAATATACTTTTACGATATAGATTTGAACCAAACTTATATTACTATTGATAATATATTAGTCGAAAAAATTAACAAAAAAGAAAATGTAAATTTCAATTTGTTGTTTATAAGCAATGTACTATCTGTTTTGAGTGAAAATACACATTCGTATATTGGCAAAGAGAAACAGAAAGGATTATACAATAATGGTATTAAATATGAATGGAAAAAAAAATATCTGATTGTAATAAAATTAACAAATATTTTCGATTTTACTCAATTTGTTGATGACATAGCAAAACGATTAAGCGAAAGAATTAATAAAACTTACTGGTTAGATTTTAAGCAATACATATTATTATATTATAAATCAAAAAAAATAACAAATATTAATGTAATTTCAGAAATATGTAAAAAAATTCTTTTCAGTGAATTTATGTTAATTATTGATTCTAAAAATATTATTTTATTTGAAAAGAATACCTATAAAAAGCTTCCAGAATATATAGAAGAACTTTTAGAGCGAGAGAGGCGTCCAATGAACATTTATGAGATGTTGGATATTCTTAACAAACAATATCCTAAACTCTTTAAAAGTGTTAATTCAATACGTAGTATTTGTCAGAGAGTAAATAATATTATATATTTTGGCAGAACAAGCACTTACGCATTTAAAGAATTGGAAAAAACCGACATTAATATAAAAGGTGGTACAATTAGAAGTATTGTTGAAGAATATCTTTTACAATTTGACGAGCCAAAACATATAAGTGAAATTGCAAAATATGTAATCCGTTTTCGACCTAACACTAATACAAGAAGCATTATTCAAAATCTTAAACTTGATAAAAGTAAGCGATTTGTTTTATTTAAAAATAGTCATATCGGTTTAAATTGTAAGATGAATTATTATAACAATATACTAAATTTTCCAAGACATATAAGAAAAGAATTTTTAAAATAGATAAACAAAATTTTATTGTTCGTATGGATTTTTATTGTTTTTGAATCTTATTTCCAAAATCAAATTATTATTCTTAATTTTCATTCATTTTTAAAAGCTAAAATTATGTTTACCAAAAAAGTGTTTTTAATGTCAGCTTTGGCTGTAATATTATTGTCAATTCTATGTGCAAACGTTATAATAAATAAACCAAATATGAAACCCGACGATAAACCTTTACACTTTAATTCTTCTAACGATTATAAAAAAGAGTGGGCAACAATTGATAGTTTAGATTCTAAAGGTTTGCCAAAATCGGCATTAGAAATTGTTGACAAAATTTATAAACGTGCTTTTGCCGAAAATAATGCCACACAGGTAATTAAAGCCAGAATTTATCAACTTAAGTATCGAAATATGATTGAGGAAGATGCTTTTGAAAGCATTTTAAACGACCTGAATAAAGATGCAAAAATCATGAAGTTTCCTTTTAGTTCAATATTTCATTCAATTTCTGCCGAAATGTACTGGATGTATTATCAAAATAACAGATGGAAATTTAATAGTAGAAGCGAAACAGTTAATTTTCAGAACGATGATATTAAAACATGGGATTTGAATAAACTTGCCGATGCTTGTATAAAACATTTTACACAATCATTAGAGAATGAAGACAGCTTAAAACGTACACCTATTTCAGAGCTAAAAACTATTATTGAATCGGGAGTTGGAACAGATGGTTTACGTCCAACTTTATATGATTTTTTGGCTTTTAGAGCCATTAATTTCTTCTCTAATAAAGAAATTGCATTATCAAAACCAGCGGATTATTTTGAGTTAAAAGAAGATTTTTATTTTGCCGATGCTTCGGAATTTATGAACACAAAAATTAATACTTCTGATACATTATCGCTTCAATTTTATGGTATTAAAGTTATACAAAAACTTTTGCAGTTTCACTCGCAGGATGTTAATCCAGAAGCATTTATTGATGCCGATTTAGTGCGGTTAAAATTCGTTTACGATAATTCTGTTAATTCTCAAAAAGACGATTTATATTTAAACACATTAAAAAATTTACAGGATAAATATAATACAAATCAATTTTCAACTGAAGTAGAATACCAACGTTCACTAACATTTAATAATCTATCAAGTAACTATGTTGCAAACGACTCAACAACAATTAAGTACAAAGATTATAAAATAAAAGCAATGGAATTGTGTAACAATGCCATAAATAAATTTCCAACATCTTCAGGAGCTTTAAAATGTAAAAACCTTAAGTATCAACTCGAAAATAAAAACCTGTCGTTTAATATCGAAGAAGTTCAAATACCAAATAAAACTTTTTCAACTTTAATAAACTACCAAAATATCTCAAAAGTGTGGTTCAAAGTTGCCAGTATTTCACTTGACGATTACGAAAAAGTTTGTAAGAACAAATATGGAACTGAATTAGCCGAAAAACTTTTAAAATCATCTGTAACAATTAAAAATTACGAAATTAGCTTACCTTACAAATTAGATTATAACAATCACTCTACAGAAATTTTATTAGATGCCTTACCTTATGGACATTACATTTTGTTTATT
>PCSS01000231.1:0-1425 GCA_002771395.1 Bacteroidetes bacterium CG23_combo_of_CG06-09_8_20_14_all_32_9
CAATACCTTGCATTTATGATAATGTTAATTGGTTTCAGGGAAATTATGCTATAGTAGAAAAGAATAGCAAGTTTGGTCTTATTAATAGAGAAGGTAAAGAAATAGTCCCTTGTATTTATGAAGTTATTGATTGGCTTTTTTTTGAAGGTTATACTGGTGTAAAAAAGAATGGCAAATGGGGTTTTATAGATGAGGAGGGTAAAGAGGTTATTCAATTTATATATGACTCTACTCATTGTTTTAATGAAGGTTATGCTAGTGTAACAAAGAATGGTAAATGGGGATTTATCAATAAAGAAGGAAAAGAAGTAATACCTTTCATTTATGATGATACTTATTGTTTTAATGAAGGTTATGCCCATGTAACAAAGAATGGCAAATGGGGTTTTATAAATAAAGAGGGGAAAGAAGTAATACCTTGTATTTATGATAGTGCTTGGGATTTTGAAGAAGGTTATGCTCGTGTAAAAAAGAATAGCAAATGGGATTATATTAATAAAATTGGAGTTGAGTATTGGGAGGATTAATTTTTTAAAATAAATTGATAAATAAATTTGGAAATGAATAACAATGTGATTTTTAAAGTAGATAATGTTTTAATACCGTACAGAATAAAAAACAAATGTGGTTTCAGTAACTCTGATAAAACAATTGTAATACCTTGCATTTATGATAATGTTCATTGGTTTCAGGGAGATTATGCTATAGTAGAAAAGAATAGCAAGTTTGGTATTATTAATAGAGAAGGTAAAGAAATAGTCCCTTGTATTTATGAAGTTATTGATTGGTCTTTTTCTGAAGGTTATGCTGGTGTAAAAAAGGATGGTAAATGGGGTTTTATAGATGAGGAGGGCAAAGAGGTTATTCAATTTATATATGACTCTACTCATTGTTTTAATGAATGTTATGCTGGTGTAGAAAAGAATGGCAAATGGGGATTTATCAATATGGTTGGCAAAGAAGTAATTCCTTGTATTTATGATGAATTTCTGGATTTTTATGAAGATTATGCTGGTGTAAAAAAAAATGGTAAATGGGGTTTTATCAATGAATTTGGGGAAAAAGTAATATCTTGTATTTATGATAATATTTTTAATTTTAATTTTGGTTATGCTCGTGTACAAAAAAACTGCAAATGGGGTTATATAAATAAAAGCGGTATTGAGTATTGGGCGGATTAATTTTTTTAAAATAAGTTGATAAATAAATTTGAAAATGAATGATAATGTGATTTTTAAAGTAGATAATGTTTTAATACCGTACAGAATAAAAAACAAATGTGGTTTCTGTAACCCTGATAAAACAATTGCAATACCTAAAAGAGTTAATGAAACAATTGATAAAATGAAAATTAGTGAACAACAAAGTAAATATTTACATGTTCGTGGTGATAATGATTTATTTCATTGTGATTTTATTCAAATA
>PCSS01000231.1:1433-4027 GCA_002771395.1 Bacteroidetes bacterium CG23_combo_of_CG06-09_8_20_14_all_32_9
AAAATAAGATGTTTAGTGCTCATAATAGTTTTGTATATCAAAACGAACGTAATGCACTAAAAGTTTATTACAACATATAATATCACAAAAAAATAAATTTTATGACAACATTTTTAGTTATTACAGGAATAGTCATTTTGATTATAGTAGTATTGAATTTTATAAAAATAAAACCGAAAAAGCAAAAATCAGTAATGAATGAATTAAATGGAAATCCTAAATTTAAAGAAATGCAACAGCTTTTTAGTTCTATGCAAACTTTAAATGAAGGTGGAACTAACTGCGATACAATTCCAGAGGGGTTTGGTGACTTTGGATGGGAAGTAACAAATCCAATTCCTGTAAACACAATATTTGGAAATATAGCATATTTGGCAAGGTTACGCACTAATGAAGGTGATAAAATCGCATATGAACGTATTGGCTCAACATGTTCAAAGAATATAGAAAAGCCAATTGATATGTATGAAATATACGCGAGTGGTAATAAAATTGGCGTTTTATATATTAGTCCATATCATAAAAAAAAATCAGACCGTGCACCAAAAGGATTAAAATTAGCAGTTTTACCCTAAGCAGTTATGAAAATTAATAAAAAAATAATCGACATAATTGTATATTTCATTGCATTTTTTCTAATTAATTTATTAGTATTTGCTTTAAGTGCAATTTTTACAGAAATTAAATTTTTACAAATTTTATTATATTCACTCATTAATGGTATTTGGATGACATTTATTTTGCCACTATTATTGAAAAAATTAAACGATAAAGCAAATAAAAAAGATGACAAATATGGTTTTATAAATAAAATAAAGAAGGCAAAGAAATAATTCTTTGCAATTATAATGAGACATATAAATTTTTTATACTAAACTAGAAAATGTTAAACGTGGTTATATAAATAAAAGCGGTGTTGAATATTGGGAAGATTAAATTTAATTAAAACAGAACAACAGCGTAAGTACATAATGTGAGATTCAATAAACTTTAAAAATAACGAATGGAAAATATATTAGGATACACATATAATGAAGCACGAAACTACTTTTTAAAAGAAGAGAGTTATTTCAACTTTGATTTACCCAAATATTTCAAATTTCAGGAGTTGTTAAATAAATTATCGTTAAAACTTGAAAATAGAAACCTTTCAGATTTTTATAGTAATTACACTGATACAAATGGAAAGCAAAAAAAGAATTGTCCAAGTGAATTTGATAAAGTTAATTACAAGTTCCTAAATAATAAAGACGGTAAATTTGCGTGGAGACCATTTCAATTAATACATCCATCACTTTATGTTTCGCTTGTTCATAAAATAACTGATGAGTCAAATTGGAAATGTATTCTTAAACAATTTGAAAAATTTAGATCAAACCCAAATATTAATTGTTTTAGTATTCCTTTAAAATCAGAAACTGAATTATCTGATAAAGCAACTTCTGTTATAAATTGGTGGCAATCAATTGAACAAAAATCAATTGAATTGGCATTAGAATATGAATATGTTTTGTACACCGATATTTCAGATTGTTATGGTTCAATTTATACACATTCCGTTGTTTGGGCTTTGCACACAAAAGAAGTAGCGAAAAGCAAAAGAAAAAATAATGATCTAATTGGAAATGTAATAGACAAACATTTGCAAGCTATGTCTTTTGGTCAAACAAATGGAATACCACAAGGAAGTGTTTTAATGGATTTTATTGCAGAAATGGTTTTGGGTTATGCTGACCTTGAATTATCCGAAAGATTAAAAGCCTTGTCAATAAATGATTATAAAATAATTCGCTATAGAGATGATTACAGAATTTTTACAAATAATCCTCAAAAAGCTGAATTAATTATTAAACATATAACGGAAATATTGATTGACCTTAATATGAGATTGAATTCTAAAAAAACATTTATTTCTAATAATGTTGTTAAAAGTTCAATTAAACCAGATAAATTATACTGGAATATAACAAAGAGAAGAACAAATTATTTACAAAATCATTTGCTTATTATTCACGAATTAGCCGAAAAATTTCCTAATTCTGGGAGTTTAAGTAAAGCACTAACAAAATTTTTCAATCGAATATACAAATATGAAAAAATTGAAGATAACATTAATGTTTTAATTAGTATTTTGACAGATATTGCATATAAAAATCCAAGAACTTATCCTATTTCTTCTGCAATTTTAAGTAAATTATTGATTTTTACAAATGCAGAACGAAATATTATTTTAAATAAAATTTTAAATAAATTTGAATTAATTCCAAATACTGGACATTTGCAAATTTGGCTACAACGTATAACAATATTATTTGATAGAAATAAAAGTTATACAGAAAAACTCTGTCAAAAAGTAAATACATCATCAATAGAACTTTGGAATGTAGATTGGTTGAATAATGATTTAAAAAATTTAATTAAGAATGAAATAATTATTGATGAAACAATCATTGACGAATTAAAACCAGTAATAGAATCTGATGAAGTTCAGTTGTTTGAAAGTAAAACAGATTATAATTATTGATAACTTATGTGATAAATGTATCTAACTGACATTAACCCCAATTAATTTATTTTGCCATTATTTGATTTTT
>PCSS01000357.1:0-2887 GCA_002771395.1 Bacteroidetes bacterium CG23_combo_of_CG06-09_8_20_14_all_32_9
AAAACAATTAATATGTGAGTAATTTTAAAATTGAAGTCCAACAAAGAAAAAGCAATTTTTAGAAGTCCCGATAACCCTGTAAGACGCAGTCTAATGGTGTAAAGTAAAAATCCAACGGGGTAAACCGAGAGATGAAAAATGCCAAAATAAGAAATATGGAATTTTTTAAACCGTTAAATATTAGTACACAAAACAAAAAAGTAATATGAATAAAAATTCATCGGAACGAATAAGATGTCTTATTATTGGAAGCGGTCCTGCCGGATGTACTGCCGCAATTTACGCATCGCGGGCTAATCTTAAACCGGTTTTATACGAAGGACTTGAGCCGGGCGGACAACTTACTACTACAACTGAAGTTGATAATTTTCCGGGTTATCCGCAAGGTGTTACCGGTCCGGCTATGATGGAAGACCTTAAAAAACAAGCCGAACGTTTTGGTGCCGATATTCGTTTTGGCATTGCCACAAAAGTTGATTTTACAGGACCCATTCACAAAGTTTGGATTGATAATGAAAAACTTATTGAAGCCAATGCTGTAATTATTGCTACCGGAGCGTCTGCCAAGTATTTAGGTCTCGAATCGGAAGATAAATTTAAAGGAAGTGGTGTAAGTGCCTGTGCTACTTGCGATGGATTTTTTTATAAAGGACAAAATGTTGCGGTGGTTGGTGGTGGTGATACAGCTTGCGAAGAATCTTTGTATTTAGCGGGACTATGTAAAAAAGTTTATCTTATTGTAAGAAAAAATTATCTGCGTGCCTCTAAAACAATGCAGGAAAGAGTCTTAAAAACTCCAAATATTGAAATCTTATTTCAGCATACAACTAAAGAAATTGTCGGCGATATGTCGGGTGTAAACGGAGTAATTCTTATCAATGCAAAAGGTGAAGATGTAAAAATTCCAATTCATGGTTTTTTTGTTGCAGTTGGTCACCAACCTAATTCAGAGATTTTTAAACCGTTTATTGAAACAGACGAAACCGGGTATATTAAAACAATTCCCGGATGTTCAAAAACAAATGTTGCAGGAGTTTTTGCCTGTGGCGATGTGCAGGATAAACATTACAGGCAAGCTGTTACGGCTGCCGGTTCGGGTTGCATTGCTGCCATTGATGCCGAAAGATATTTGTCCGAAAATCAATATTAACATAATATTAAAGTGCAATTTGTTTTGCTGTAATTTCTTTACCATAAAAAATTTTCCCTTTTGCCGAAAAAACATCGGCTACGTCGGTAGTAAAAAATTTAATTGTTCCTGATTTACTGCATCTGTTTTCCATCTCGGGATGCCTGATTAAATAGTCGGCAAGGCTTTTGGCAACAATTGTATCTTGCGAAACAAGTTTTATGTTTTGTGGCACAAATTTCCGTATTGAATTTATAATCAAGGGGTAATGCGTACATCCAAGAATAATTGCGTCAATATTTTTACATTGGGAAAGAAGCAAATTAATATCTTTTTCAATAAAATAATCGGCACCGGAATTATTAAATTCCTCGTTTTCAACTAATGAAACCCATAGCGGGCAAGCTTGCTGGTAAGTTTTAATATCGGGAAAAAGTTTTTGAATTTCAATAGGGTACGATTCCGAAACTATTGTTCCTGTTGTTCCCAAAACGCCAACATTTTGTGAAACAGTTAAATTTCCAACTGCTTCTGCACTTGGTCTAATCACTCCTAATACTCGCCTGGAAGCATCAATATGTGGTAAATCGTTTTGCTGAATTGTTCGCAATGCTTTTGCAGAAGCAGTATTGCATGCCAGAATTACCAATTGACAATTTTGCGAAAAAAGCCAGTTTACAGATTGTAAGGTGTATTGATAAACAACATTAAACGAGCGTCCACCATAAGGAGTACGGGCATTATCACCAAGATAAAGATAATTGTACTGGGGCAATCGCTTAACAAATTCCTTTAAAATAGTTAATCCGCCAAATCCTGAATCAAAAACACCAATAGGACCGGAAGTTTTGCTTAACATACTTGCTTAAATATTAAGCAAAGCTATAAATTTATTTATACATGTCTTCTAAAAATTGCTTTTTCTTTGTTGGGCTTCGATTTTAAAAATCCTCATTTACAACAGTAGAGACACACGGACGTGTGTCTCTACTCTGGTTTTAAAATCTTGCCCGCCTCAAAAAATCTGATTTTTAGAAGCCCTCTTATCTTATAATTGAAACTATTCCGTTAATGGGTTCTAATCCCGAAATTTTAATGATATACATATATCCACCCATGGGTAAATCTTTTCCATTATATTTACCATTCCATCTGTTTGATGGGTCTTTGTACTGGTAGCCGGTTCCGTCGAATACAAAAAGTCTGTCACCCCAGCGGTTAAATATTTCTATTTGTACACTTTTGTAAGATTGAATATTAGTGATTTCAAAATCATCATTTTTGCCATCACCGTTTGGTGTTATTACAGTTGGAATTTTAAACGGAATATCAATAGTAAATGTATCAGTTATAGCACAAGTGTTGTTATCAGTTACCGTTACAATAAAAGTACCGGCACCTAATCCTGATAAATTTTGAGTAGTAGCAAAATTAGGATTATCATTATATGACCAGTTGTATGTATAAGGTAATTCACCCCCGGTAACGGTTAATGTTATTTGTCCTTCGTTATTGTTTAAACTTGTAATACCACTTAACGACATTTCAACGGGATTGTATAAAGTAACAATACCAATAATAAGACATAAACGATCATCGGTAACAGTAACTACATAAATACCGGAAGAAAGGTGAATAGCAGAATTCCCCTGAATATTACCTGTCCATGAATAAATGTAAGGTGGAGTTCCGCCGTTGGCAAGGGCTGTAACTGTTCCGTCGCTTGCGTTAAAGCAGGTAGGGTTAGTTCCTGATGAA
>PCSS01000357.1:2918-5070 GCA_002771395.1 Bacteroidetes bacterium CG23_combo_of_CG06-09_8_20_14_all_32_9
AATTATCTTTGCACTTATGTATCGCACTGATTATCCTTTAAAACTTGACCAAATTCACGAGTTTGATAATCTCGAATTAGTTGCTAAACTTGTAGTTGAGGGTTTTATTACCGGTTTGCACAAAAGTCCGTTTCACGGATTTTCGGTTGAGTTTGCCGAACATCGTATTTATAATGCAGGCGAAAGCACACGCCACATTGATTGGAAACTTTATGGACGAACAGAAAAATTATTTGTAAAGAAATTTGAAGAAGAAACAAATCTTCGCAGTTACATTGTTATAGATACCTCATCATCAATGCTTTTCCCTTATCACGACAATAAAAAAATATCAAAACTTGTTTTTTCGGTTGTTTCGGCCGCCGCGCTAATTCACTTATTACGCCGCCAACGTGATGCAGTTGGGCTTACTCTTTTCAGCAATCAAATTGATTTACAAACCCCTTCACGATTATCACCCGTTCATGCACGTTATCTTTTTTCGGAACTTCAAAAACTTATAAACCCGGATTTTAACGCATTAAAACGCACAACTTCTGCTGCAAAATCACTTCATCTTATTGCCGAAAACACTCACAAACGTTCACTTATTATACTTTTTAGCGATATGATTTCTTCCGAAAATCCTGATGAAATTTTTACGGCACTTCAGCATCTTCGGCATAATAAACATGAAGTAATTTTATTTAACGTTACCGATAAACAGTTAGAACAGAAATTTTTATTCGGTAACCGCCCATTTCGTTTTATTGATATGGAAACCACAGCAGAGCTTAAACTAAACCCAAACAACGTTCGCGAAGAATATACACAGGCAATGAAAAAATTTATTACCGAACTTAAATTACGTTGCGGTCAATATAATATTGATTTGGTTGAAGCAGATATAAATGAGAGTTTTACTGAAGTATTACAACCTTACTTGCTAAAAAGAAGTAAGTTATATTAATGAGTCGGGCATTTTTGGCAAAGAATTTAGCATTTTTTTAGAATTTTCCATATCTATATACAATTGTTTTATCAACTCATCGGGTTGGTTAAATTTAATTTCATCTCTAAGCCTGTTAATAAAATAAATATTAATCGGAACATTGTAAATATCCTTTGAAAATTTGAAAAGATGCACTTCTATTGATTTTACACGAGGCTGATTTTTAAATGTAGGTCTATAACCAATATTTAACATTCCTGTAAAAAATTCATTTTCAATTTTAGCATAAACGGCATAAACTCCATTGGCAGGAAGCATTTTCAGATTACTGGGCAAATCTAAATTTGCAGTTGGGAAACCTATTTTTTTGCCCATCTTAAATCCTTGGTTAACTGTTCCCGAAATAAAATAATCATAACCAAGCATTTTGTTTGCCCGTAAAATATTACCGCTTTTAAGTGCAGAGCGAATATTGGTAGAACTCACTTTTAAACCGTTAATATTTAAAGCATCTACTTTAATTAAATCGAAATTATATTGTTGTGCAAGCGTGCTAAGTATATCAAATCTTCCTCTACGTTCTTTTCCAAACTGGTGGTCATAACCAACAACTAATGTTTTAACTCCAATTTTATCAACCAAAATGTTTTTTACATATTCTTCGGAAGAGAGATTTGCAAATTCTTTAGTAAATAGCTGATAATATACATATTTAACACCAAGATTTCTAAATAATATCTTTTTTTCTTCAAATGTATTTAATAATTTGAAATCGCCTTTTTTCAAAACAAACCGCGGATGAGGCCAAAAAGTAAAAACCACAGGAGTACCGTTACATTGTTTTGCTATTGCCATAGTTTTAGCTATAACTTTTTGATGCCCAAGATGTAATCCGTCAAAAGTGCCTGTGGTTACTACCGGATGCGTTAGTTGCAGCATCTCACCGTTTTCTATCACCCTCATGTTAAAAAAATTTAAAATGCAAAGATATACTTTGAATGGTGTTCACCACGTTGGATAATCTGTTGAATAACGATAGATGAACTTATAAAATATATCCTACGTGGTAAATTCTTACATTTCGGATTCAGGTATAAGATATAAGGAAATAAGTGACTTCTCAATATTTATAGGTAAAGAGATTTGTAATTGTAGTGAATAACATATAACAAAAAATAATAAATTGATAACGTAGAATACAGGTGACTTGAATAAATTAAT
>PCSS01000250.1:0-173 GCA_002771395.1 Bacteroidetes bacterium CG23_combo_of_CG06-09_8_20_14_all_32_9
TCTTTGGGCTGAGTAGTTACAAAATATTTATTTGATTATTATTTTTTTATTTGATTATTAATTTTTTTATACCTTTGTGCGAATATTCTTAAATAATTTCAATATGAAAAACAACACTGAAAAGGATAAAGTGCTTGTTAATTCAACACCTGCCTTAAAAAAATGGGTAGTAC
>PCSS01000250.1:209-11058 GCA_002771395.1 Bacteroidetes bacterium CG23_combo_of_CG06-09_8_20_14_all_32_9
CTACTACTGGTGCCGGTAGCGATGGTTTTAGTTCTGGAGGTACAACTTAATTTATTAAAAATTTAAAACCTTTTTTATGAAGAAAATATTATTTTTTATAAGCAGTTTATTTTTATGCTCTTTTGCATCAATCGGGCAAAATAACGATTTACTTTGGGTAAGTCAATTTACAGGAACGGGTCAGAATATTCCTTCAAAAGTAATAAGCGATGCTTTTGGAAATATTTATACTATTGGTTCTTTTAGTCTTACTGTAAGTCAGGGAGCTTTTACACTTACTTCTGCAGGAGGTAATGACGCATTTATTGCAAAGTATAATAAAAGCGGCCAAATATTATGGCTAAAACAAATAAGTGGAGTTTCTACTGAAACGGGAGTTAAAATTGCCCTGAGCAATGACGGGAATTATATTTATATTTCTGTTTTAAGTAATTCCAATCTCTGTAATTTTGATGGAAATAGTATTCCAGGTACGGGGGGTTTTGATATTTTTATTGCTAAATATGCAGTTGACGGAACTTATCAATGGGCTCACAATTCAGCTTATGGCGCAAAAAATCAGACAAATGGAGCTATGACTATTGATAATGACGGGAACATTATTTTAGCAGGTGGTTTTTTAACTGATGTTACGTTTTATGGTGGTGTAACTAATTTAATTTCACCTGCTTTAACTAATCAAAAGTTTATTTCAAAATTTGATGGCAACGGAACATTAATATGGGCTAAAATGTTAGTTGATAATAATTCGCTTACTGCTATTACCGCAATATCCGCTAATGCTTCCGGCTATTATTTTGGCGGACAATGGCTCGATAGTTTATACCTTGATATTGATACACTAATTAACGTAAGTAATAGAGATATGTTTCTTTATAAAACAGATTCAGGCGGAACAGGACAATGGGTCAGAAAAATTATTGGCACAGCAGATGATTATTTAAAACGACTTAAGAGCGATACCTTAGGGTTTCAATTTTTAACAGGATATTACAGTAGTCCTACTTTAACTGCCGACTCAACAGAAACATTAACATCAGTTCAAACCTTTCCTAATACAGGAAGCAATGATATTTTTTACGCCTGCTATGCACTCGATGGTACTTTGCAATTTGCAAAAAAATATGGTTCAGCAGGTAATGACCGGGGCCTTGGTATTTCTGTTAATTCTGACCATGTAATTATTGGAGGTCAATATACAGGTAGTATAAATTTTGAAACATTTAATCTCATAAATTCCGGACCAGATGCTTTTATGGTTGAAACGGATAGAAACGGAACAGTTCTCTCTGCAAAAAGAGCTTACGGAACAAGCACAGATTTCGCTAAAAGCGCAATTATTGATGCTAATAATACAAATATTTTTATGGGTGAATTTGTTTCTGATACTTTGCGTATTGATGGTAAGAAGTTACCAAATGCCAATACAGGTATTCGTGATATTTTTATTGCCAAATTCGGTAAAATAACCACGAGTTTTGCTGTTACTAATGTTTTATGTAACGGTGATTCTACAGGAGCTATAGATTTTACTGTTACCGGAAATGGAACACCGCCTTACACTTATTTATGGAGTAATGCTGAAATTACTGAAGATATTGATTCGTTAGCGGCAGGTTGGTATAAAGTTACCGTAACAGATGCTAACCTTGCAACAAAAGTGGACTCTGCACAGGTTACCGAACCAAATGTAATATCTCTTATTTTTGCTGTTACTAATACAAGTTGCCCGGCCTCAACTAATGGAACAATTAATTTAACTCCTGTAGGAGGAACATCTCCATATACTTATATGTGGAATGATGCAATTACGACCGAAGACCGTACTGCTCTTGCTGCCGGATGGTATATAGTAACCGTAACCGATGTAAATTCCTGTTCAAAAGTTGATTCGGCACAGGTTTTAAATCCTGGTGCAATGCTCCTTACAAGCGTTATTACTACTCCAACATGCGTTCCCGGAGGAGATGGAGCAATAGATTTAACTGTATTTAACGGAGCAGGTTCATATACTTATGTATGGTCAAATTTAGCTGTTACACAGGATATTTCATCTCTTGTTTCCGGAACATACAGCGTAACTGTTACAGATGCAAATTTATGTACTGTTACAGGAAGTTACGATGTAATAAATCCTTCTGCACCTCAGGTTATGTCCTCAGTTACAGGGTTGACCTGTGTTCCAGGTAATGATGGTGCAATTGATGTTTTGGTTAGCGGAGGAACAACACCTTATGCTTATGTTTGGAACGATGGTCCAACAACACCGGATAGAACAGGATTATCAGCCGGAAGTTATGCGGTAACCGTTACCGATGCCGCAAGTTGCTCTGCTACAACTGCAGCAATTGTTTTATCAGAACCAACACCACCTTCAATTTCATTTGTAAATACTAATCCAACCTGTGTACCAGGAAATGATGGTGCAATTGACCTTATTGTTTACTCCGGAAATCCACCTTATGCTTATAATTGGACTGGTGGACTTACAATTGAAGATATTTCTTCACTTTCAGAAGGGACTTATACTGTAACAGTTACCGACAGTAAAGTATGTACTGTTATTGATTCAACTACTATTACTCCTCAAGTACCAACTGCTACAATTACTCCAAACGGAACAACAACTTTCTGTCAGGGACAAAATGTGATTTTACAGGCAACTATTGGAGGTGGAAATACTTATCAATGGCAGGAAAGCGGTACCGATATTGCTGGTGCAGTTACTTCCGCTTATACAGCAACAACTTCCGGAAATTATACGGTAATAGTTAATAATTTAAATGGATGTGCTGATACTTCTGCAGTTACAGTTGTAACGGTAAATCCTTTACCAGATGTTTATAACGTTACTGGTGGCGGAAGTTATTGTTCGGGAGGAACAGGAGTTTCTGTCGGTTTATTTTCAAGCGATTTAGGAGTTAACTACGAATTATTTTTAAACAGTGTTACTACAACAAATATTTTAGCCGGTACTGGTATTGCTTTAGATTTTGGTTTACAAACAACAGCAGGCACCTATACAATAATAGCAACTGATAGTGTAACATCTTGTACTGCAACAATGAACAGTTCAGCAATTGTTGATACCGTTATACCTCTGACAGCTTCATTAAATATTCATTCTTTAATAATTTTTTGTGCATCAATCAATAACGGTGAAGCAACTGTAACAGCTCAAAACGGATTACAACCTTATATTTATGCCTGGTCGGCTTCGGGAAGCACTGGGTCTTATGCCAACGACTTAGGCATCGGAATAAATTACGTTACAGTAACCGATGGGTGTGGAACTTCGGTTATTGACTCCGTAGTAATTACAAGTTTACCCGCAATGTCGGCAAACATAACTTCGTCAAGTCCTACTAATTGCTCATCTGATTCAACAGGTTCAGCAACCGTAAGCGTAACAGGTGGAATTGCTCCTTATTCTTTTACATGGTCTGGTTCTGCAAGTATTACAAGTACAGCAAATGATTTAAATGTTGGGATGCATTATGTTACAATTAGTGATTATTGCAGTTCAATAATAGATTCAGTAAATATTTCAAGTTTACCTGCACTGGCTGTTTCAATTACTTCATTGTCGCAGGTATCATGTACAGGTGGAAGTAACGGTTCTGCAGTAGCAATTGCAACAAATGGATTTGGAACTTTCGCATATTCATGGTCAACTTCTGAAGTAAATGATACAGCAATTGCATTAGTTGACGGATGGAATTATGTAACTGTTACAGATGTTTGCGGTTCTTTTATTGATTCTGTTTTAATAAGTACAGCAACACCATTATCTATTTTAATAACATCTCCAACTCCAACCTCTTGTGCAGGCGGAAATAATGGCGGAGCAACGGTTGTGGCATATAACGGGGTAACTCCGATAACTTATTTGTGGTCAACTAATAGTGCTTTTAGCGATACATTAAATACAAATGCTTTTGCTACTAATTTAATAAATGATACGAATTACGTAAAAGTAACTGATGCATGTACTTCTTTAGTTGCTTCGGTTTATATTTCATTTTTACCTCCTTTAACGGCTTCAATTAATTTCTGGGTTTCGGCATCGTGCCTGAATAAACCTGACGGCAAAGCAAGGGTTGATGTTTCTAATGGTACAGGAGCATATACTTTTGCATGGAGTAATTCAGCAAGTACCGTTTATATTGCTACGGACTTATTGCCGGGTTGGAATTACGTTACAGTAACAGACGAATGCACTACTGTAGTTGATTCTGTAAATATTGGTGTAAACACACCATTAAGTGCAACAATAACATTTACAAGTCCTGCTGCCTGTGCAACAGATAGCAACGGTACTGCAGTGGTTACCCCGTTAAATGGCGGATTACCTTATACTTATGTCTGGAGTGCTTCAACAAGTACCGATAGTTCTGCAACCGATTTGCCTGTAGGAAATCACTTTGTAACAGTTACTGATGCTTGTGGTTCTTTGGTAGTTCCGGTTACAATTTCAAACACTCCATTGGTTACTGCCAATATTTCTAAAGAAAACGTGAAATGTTTCAGTCAATCAAACGGTAAAATAGTTGTTACACCAATAAATGGTGTAATGCCATACAGTTATGTTTGGGGCGATACTACTTTAACCGATTCATTAAGAACTAATCTCACAGCAGGTCTTTACCATATAACAGTTACTGACCATTGTGGGAGTTATGTTGATTCTGTTTCAATTAATCAACCCGGAGCATTATCATTATCAACAATTCAAACAAATGTATCATTTACAGGATTAACTGATGGTGCAATAGATGTTATTATGTCGGGTGGTATTCAACCCTATTCATACTTATGGTCAAACAGCATTACAACCGAAGACCTTACTAATATTGCACAAGGCACTTACTTTTTAACAATTACCGACGACAATGGTTGTGCAATAACCGACAGTATATCAATAATAACTGAATCGTGGCATATCGAGATTTACAAAGCCTTTACTCCAAATGGTGACGGCAAAAACGATGTTTGGAATATTAAATACATTTCAGCATTTCCAAATTGCACAGTTAACATTTTTAACGAGTGGGGGATACAGGTTTTTGAATCAACTGGATATACAACGGCTTGGGACGGTACAAATAATAAAGGGAATAAACTTCCGGCGGCTACATACTATTATATAATAGATTTGAAAGACGGCTCGAAAGTTTATACAGGTTCAGTTGCTTTAATTAAATAATTTTGAAAAAAAGATAATATCATGAAAAAGTTTTTTTTCTTCATCGCAGTTTTGGCAGTTGTTCAGACAGTTTCTGCACAGCAGTTAACTTCTGTAAGCCAATACATGGAAAATAAATATGTTTTTAATCCTGCCGTTGTGGGTACTTTGCCTTATAGTCCGCTGGCACTTACATACAAACGTATGTGGACAGGCATGGACGATGCACCAACTATGCAAATGCTCAGTTCGCATTTTGAGGCATCCAACAACGTGGGTTTGGGCGGTAAAATATTTAATTATTCAACCGGGCCATTATCAAAAATGGGTATTGAGGCAACTTATGCTTATCAACTCAGGGTTGGAGCATCGGGAGCAAAATTATCACTCGGTTTATCAGCCCAGTTATACCAGTTTTATTTGAATAAAAGCAAATTAACCCTTGAGCAAATGGATGATGACGTAATGCTTTTTGGTTCCGAAAAACTTATTTCGCCCGATGCAGCTTTTGGAGCATACTATTACAACGACCAGTATTTCGCAGGATTATCGGCTTACCAGCTTTTTAACCGCAAAGTTGATATGATGACAGATAAAATTCTTGAAAACAGGCAGGTGCGTCATTATTTTCTTACAGCAGGATACAATAGAGATATTAATGCAAACTTATCTTTTGAGCCTTCTTTTCTTGCTAAATTTATTGAATCTAAAATATACCAGGTTGATATAAACGCAAAAGTAACGTATAAACAAATGTTATGGCTGGGTTTATCATACAGAACTCAAGATGCTGTTGCAATTAACCTTGGTATTCGCAAAGACCGCTTTATTTTCGGATATTCTTACGATTATTCGTTAACCGATATTAGCAAATACAGCATCGGTTCTCACGAACTGCTTTTTATAGTGAAGTTTAACAAATCGAAACCTAAATTATAATACTGTTGGTAACTATTCAGCCCATGTTCTTTTTAGCCACAGATTATACCAATTTAAAAATTGTTTACCCCGTTAGATAATTACTATTTCTATTCAGTTCGTTCTTTTTTAAACTATCTAACGGAGGTAAACGATTGCTATCTTCCCTTATAAATAAAATGGCCTAATAGACAAAATTAATGGTAAAAACCTCTATAATCCTTATTGTCATTAACTTTGCGGTAAATCAAATACTATGAATAAAAAAGTTGTGTGTTTTGCGGTAAAAGAAAAATGAAATTTATTGATAGTTATTTGGAGGTTTGATAGCCATCGAATATAGGTTTTTTTAGGCATTAAGTTTCTCTGAAAATGTCAATTAAAAAAGGGATTAGTTCGTAAACTAACCCCTAATTAACTTTTTCGTCGAAACAAAAAGGTTATCCCTTATAGGTTGCTCCTCAGCAGAGCCTATTTCCGTTTGACCCTTTCTGAAACAAAGATTTGTAAAAAAACTCAAAGTTCAATAAAGGGATAAAAATAAAAACCATTAATTTTGTCCACTTGAACATAAGGTCTAAAAAAAACCATTAATTTTGTCCATTACACCAAATTTTTCATAAAAAAATGGTTTTAGTTTTTAATTTTGTGATAAAAATATAACTAAAGAATCGAACAATTGCAATATTCTTTTATGTTTTGCAACATATTTTTGTATATTACTGATAATCACAAATATAATAAAACCATGTGAGTTATTAAATATTCTATCAAAAATAAAACTAAAGTTCAAAATTGTCAAGGCACCAGTAATAAGCAATATATATTTTTAAAACAATCCTTTAGATTTTTTTTCATTTATCTGTTCAACCTCTTTTTCCTTTTTATTTACGGTTTTCCCTTTGTTGAAACGATAGCTGATTTCGAACATAAAAATATTTTTAAGTATATCAATATTGTACCATTTACTTTCAGCATAAGTATCAGTTTTTATATAACTTCCCTGGTAAAAATCAACACCCCATGCAATCGGGGTAAAGTATAAAAGCATAATACTCAATTTTTCTTTAAAAAATGGTTGCTGAACAAACAATATCCAAAAGTCGTTGTCGCCTTTGTTGTAACCTTGTGCAGTTATATATTTCCTCAGGTTATTCTGATACTGAAATCCTGCTACTGTTTTTGATTTTTGATTTTGATAAATCAGTTGGGTGGTCATCGACCAGTCGTTAAACTCATTTATTCTTCCGTTATATTTTACACTGCTTTTAAAAAAATCGAAACTTGATTGAAAAAAAATAGTTTTACTAGAAGGAATGGTCAGACTTGCTTCAACACCATAATTTTTATAGTTTCCCGCATTGCTGTAATTATATTCAAAAATACTGTCGGTTCTTAAAGTTCCGATTTCAGTAATATAATTATTCGAAAAATGATAATAGGGTTCAATTTGTACCAAACCTTGGAGAATAGTGGTTTGCAGAGAAATTTTGTTAGTTACTTCGGGGTGTAACAAAGGGTTTCCGGTTATTACACTTTGCTGGTCAATAATATATGTGTATGGATTGGTTTGACTTATATTCGGATAATTACTGCTTGCTCTGTACTTTGCTTTAAAATTCAACATTTTAGAAACACTGTATTTTATATCGGTATAAGGTTGAAAAATTAAATACGAGTTTTTTTGTCCATTGGCATTGGGCGAACTTGTTTCACCTGCTCCACCGAATTTAACGCTAAACTTATCGTTCAATTTCCACGAAAAATAAGAATATAATTTATGACGAATATCTGTGTAATTAAATTCACTTTTTACAGACTCTACAGTAAAATTGCTGTTGAGGTTTTCCCATGTATTTCCGTATCCGAACTGCAGACTTGTTTTGTTATTAAGAGTATGTAAGTATTCTAAATAAAATTTGGTACTGTTTTTTACATTATTCCCATCTTCATTTCTTTGAAATAAAAGTATTTCATTATATTTATTAGTGTATTTGTTATAATAATTGGAGAAAGTAAAATTTGAATTAATAATATTATTTTCGTTCAATTTCCCTTCATAAAACAAATAATTATAAGAATTTACAGTACCTGATTTATTCCACGATTCAGAGTTAAAACTGTTTAAAAGGCTATCATTTTTACTATAAGTTATTTCATAAACCTCTTTATTCACATTGTTATTCGGGGGTTGTTTCATTAACATACCCTCATAGCTTAAGGTATGTTTTGGGTTAATATAGTAATCAGCTCCTAACGTATAATTAAGATAAAACTGCTTTATTTTTGTATTCATATCATTTTCTGAAACAGGATTTTTTTCAATGATTAGTCCGTTATTATATTCTTTTTCTCCTGTAGAGTTGAAATTAAAATTATTATAGTTGTTACTGTATTTTGCATATACATTTACTTTGTTATAAACATAGTTTATAGTTGCAGAACCCTCATTTTGCACAGGAATATATTCAGATTTAATAGCGTCTGCATCGGCCATCGCCCTGTCGCTAATAAATATTTCAGTTCCACGGTAATCTTTTTTAAGTATTATGTTAATTACCGCTGAATATCCTTCCAATGCATATCTTCCACCCGGGTCGCGTATTACTTCAATCTTTTTTAGCCGGTCGGGCGAAAGATTTTTAATATACTCCTGGTCTTTCTCAATACCATCAACCAAAATAATAACCTTACTGTTATTGTCAACTTTTATTGAGTTATTATATCTGTCATAATCAACCCCGTTTATTTTATCCAAAACCTCTTTAGTATTTGATGTACCTTCTTTTAATTTATCAGATACTACTTGTACATCTCTGTCGAGTTGATTCTCGCGCGAGCTTTCACTTACAGAAACTTCATTTAAGAAATTAACATTCGGTTTTAATTTAATTACACCAATAAATTTATTTTCGGAAATAGGAATCACATCAGATGTGTCTGATTTATATCCAATAAAACTAAACACAAAGCGATAATATCCACCATTTAAAGAAACTGAAAAAAAACCTTTAAAATTTGTTACTGCACCGGTTATAAGACTATCTTTAGTATTTAATACTGAAATATTACAAAATTCTAATGCACTTTTAGTATTATTATCTTTAACTTGTCCTGTTATTTCGATTTTCTCCTGAGCAGAAATAAAATTGCACGAAAAGCAAGTAATTAAAATAATAAAGAGTTGTTTCACCTGTTTATATTTTAGTTATTATCTCATTATTAATTATTTATACTTTTCATTAGTTTCATTTTATGAAATTATTGTTTGATACATTTCTGTTTATTACTTTTATTGGTAGTTTTTTATTTCGTTTTTTGTTTCAGATAGAGTAATGCTCTGTCTAAAACAGGATCTTTCTTTTGAATGTAATCATTCAATGTTGATTTTACTTCAATGTCTGGCTTAACACCATAACCAACAAATTCTCTGCCATCAGGATAGGTGTCTTTTTTTGTGCAAACTCTTGCTGAACCGCCACCAGGTAAGTCAAATATAAATGGCTGTCCAGTACTACCGAAACTATTTTCTCCCATTTTTATAATATGCTTTTGATTGTCGGCATAAATCAAAAAATCTTCTGCGGCAGACGCTGTATTGTGTCCAATAAGAATAACAGTGGGTACAACAATTTTTTTATTTATTATTTTAAATGTGTCGGGCGAATAATCAAAAGTATAATAGTATTTGTCCTGATAGCATAATAAACTTTTTTTTGCCCATATATCATTTGCTGTGTCTTTGGGTTCGACAAACTTTCCCCAAGCTTTAAAAGCAGGTAAATGATTTCTCGTTATATTTTTTGAACCGTAAAGTATTGTGTCGTATGTTAGGTATTTCAAAATTTCAGTTCCAATTTCTGTGCTTCCGCCATCATTGAAACGCAAATCAATAATTAGTCCTTTTGCTTTATATAGTTCAGGAAGTTTCTGTACAAATAATGTGTCAATCTTTGGATATCCAAAAGAATTCAGTGCTATATATGCAATTTGATTATCGTACCATTTAAAATCTAATAGTTGCCTGTCTTCAAAAGGTGGATAAATTTCTTTTTCAAGTGAAATGTCGTGTATAAGAGAAAGTGTTTTCGTTTTTCCATCAGGAGTTTTTATTTTTATTTCGTACTTTTGTCCTTTTAGTCCTTCAAATAATTTTATTACTGACCAGTCCTGCAATACATAATCTGTTGATGAAGAAATGTAAGGAGCAACAAACTTATTTATATATTCATGAGTCGGCATTCCGTTAACCTCTAATATCTCGCTTCCTACCGGCAATTCGTCTTTTTTACTTTTATTTATATTAACAATAATTACTTTATTATCAACATTTTTTACAAAAATCTTGTATAAACCAAACCCATTGCGATAAATAAGTGTGTCAATGCTTTTCGGAAAATATACATTAGTATGTCCGTCTTTAAGTAAGGCACAAAATTTTTTTAATACCCTGTAATATTCATAATCGTTTTTAGTTTGTTGAACGGTCTTTATCATTTCACGATAGGTGCTGTCCCACTTAACCCTGTTAATTTTTTCCAGATAAACAAAGTTATAATTTACTTCCTGCCAAAATTTTGAAAGTCCATAGATTTTATCTTCGTTAGTTAAAGTGCTTGGAATTTGAGCTTTCGTTACAATTGTCAAAAAGGTCAATAAAAAGATGCAAATTTTTTTCATATTTTTTTATTTTAATAAATCTTTATTCAATAGTTCGGTAATTTTTTCTTCTAAAAGGGCTAAAGC
>PCSS01000350.1:0-900 GCA_002771395.1 Bacteroidetes bacterium CG23_combo_of_CG06-09_8_20_14_all_32_9
ACCGGAGATGGAACTTCTACAACACCTTGATATAAAAATGTATGGTATCAGGTAACTGTAGGATACAAATTTTAATACGATACTTCGAATATAAAATATTTAATATCAATACATTAAAAGAAGTAAGCATACGGTATTTGGAATAGAACTAAAATATTTATATCAATTATTTTTAAAACAATCCCTTTTTAAACAACTTAACCGATTGGTTTTCGTCAATCTTGTACTTTTTGTTAAACAAAAACTTGCGTACTTTAATATAACCGTTTGCTTTTAAATTAACTCTATTTTTTAATACCGAAGTAATTAGCAACATAGGGTTTTCGGCAAGTTTACTAAATTTAACATCAATACCAACTGTTTGAATTGAATTTGAGTTAGCAGGTATTTTAAGTTTTGTATCTTGTTTAACCTTTCCAAGTGCTACGTTACCGAGTGTTAAGTCTAAGTTTACTTCTGAAATAGTAAATGCAAAATTATTGTTATTTTTTACCGGAACCATCAGATTAAGTGCAATGTGTTCTTTAGTAATATCTTTTATACTTACACTTTCTATTTTACCAATTTCTACCTCGCGGATGGTGCATGAAGCAAGCAAAAGTAAAGAAATACAAATTAAAAGAAGATTTTTTATGTATTTAAGATAAATCATTTGGGCATCTTTCAAAATTGCTGAAAAGTTTATACCGGGCGCAGCCGAAGTATAGTTTACAATTTCATTGTTTTATTGTTTCATTGTTATACTTTAAATGGTCGCAAATTAATGGTTGATTGTTTATAAGTTGATTAGTTGATAGGGTTTAAACTCATCAACTCATAAACCAATCAACTTATCAACCTATGTTAAAAAAAAGTTAAAATTATACCCGTTTGCAGTATATTTAACAATTTAGCAATTTA
>PCSS01000350.1:938-3720 GCA_002771395.1 Bacteroidetes bacterium CG23_combo_of_CG06-09_8_20_14_all_32_9
TGTTCAATAAAAAATGCCATTATTTTGTTATTAATTTTGTACTCACAACTCCTGAATAGTTTACCGATTTAATTAAAGATAATAAACGAATTAACGCATCAGTTGTTGTGATTCCGGTTCCAATTGCTTCACCTGTTTTGCTGAATTTATACGAACTTGTAACATAGTTATTTATTGCTACTTTGTAAACGTTATTTTCATCAGGAGCACTGCCGTTGGGAAGAAGCAATTCTATTTTTGCAACGCTTTTATCGGGATTTAAGTAAATTAGTGAATTAATTCCTGCCGAAATCATGTCGGCTTTTTTCTCCTTTTTATAGCCATACTCAATAAGTTCACGCATTTGTGCAGTAGTCATTTTGCAAATCATAATTTCGTTAGCAAAAGGGTCGAGTTCGTAAATTTGTTTAATTGTTATTGCTCCGGCTGGTAATTCTGTAATCCTTATTCCACCGCTATTTTGAAAAGAAAAATCGGCTTTTACCGCACGCAAAGATGCATCTGCCATTAAACCTCCAAGTTCGTTGTCGCCATGAAGTGCCGTGCCTAAATATCCTGCAATTTTTTTAAATTCTTTATTGTTGTTATATGTATCTACTTTTTTGGCAATAAGAGAATCTGAATGAAAATACCCTTTTAAAGGAAGTAAAGTGTCGCGAACAGATATCACTTTTTTCCCTTTAAGAGATATTGTTAGCATTCCCAAATATTTTAAATAACATCCTGTTTGAACAATTGTTACACCGTTTACTTTCATAGGTGTTTGCAATACTGTATGTGAATGACCGCCTATAATTGCAACAATTTCAGGCAATTGCGTAGCAAGCAACGAATCTTCCTGTACTCCCATATGTGAAAGAACTGTAAAAATATTTGATTTTCCTGAAAGCCACGAAAACTCTTTAACTTTTGTAATTCCCTGCGTAAAATCAAAATCTTTACAATTTTCGGGACGTGTATCGGGGTATCCTTGTGGTTCAACTTGTGTTATACCAAGCAAAACAAGTTTAATTTTGTCAAATTTATAATTTTTATAGGGTTGTAGTTGTGGAAAATCTTTAATTTTTGGCTGCATATTAGCTACAATAAAAGTGAATTTTGCTTCACTTATTCTTTTTGCAAGAACTTGTGGTCCATAATCAAATTCGTGATTTCCTAAAGTTGAAACATCAAAAGATAAAGCGTTCATTAAATCTATCATCGGAAATCCCTTTTCCGGGAATTTGTCAACAATAGGGTTTCCACTAAATAAATCGCCTGCCGAAACTAAAATAACGTTCTTATGCTTTGCTTTAATATCCTGAATCATTGCCGAAAGTACAGGGAATTGGTCAATACGACAGTGCATATCATTCACATGAAGAATTACAATTTCTGTTGAAGATTTTGATTTGGTACCCTGATTAAATCCCGCCAAAGGCAACAAAATCAATAAATAGAGAATAAAAATATTTTTCATATTTCTGATATTTAAAAAGAAAAATAAATTCCCGCCAATCCTGTTATAAAGCCAATAACTATTTTAATTGCTTTAATTTTAATAAAGCTCATTTTATCTTCGGCAAGTAATGGAATTCCGGCATGCCCTTCCTGAACGATGGAATTGGCAAGTAAAAAACTAAATGGAATAATACCATTCATAAACATTGTAATAAATAAAATATGTGGTCCGGAGATAGGAATAATACCGATTAAAAGTGCAAGAAACAAAATGTAAAAATTGTTTAGTTTTGCCCACTCATTAAAAGAAAAATATTGGGTTAAAATTGCAATTGTAACAAGGGCGCCAAGTGTCCAGAGAAAAAGACGGAAAAAATGTTTTTTAAGTACGTGTTCCCACAAATGTTTCATTAAAAAATGTTCGGGAACAGTTAAAATTATAAACATTGATACTGCCCCCAACGTAATAAAAATGAGCGATTCCGGTGAAAGTAAAGATTCCTTGTTTCCGCCATAAGGCGTTTTGCCAAATGATGCAAACTGACTGAAAACAATAAGCACCAAAACACTTATCAACATGGCTCGTGCAAAAGTAAATTTTTGTAATTGATGAGTAATTGTAATAATTGTTGTTTGTGTTGTACAACATTCATCATTATGAGTTTCGAAATGTTTTAAATTATATTTGTGAGGGTTATTTTTACTGAAAAGATTAAAAATTAAACCTACCGCTAATGCTACGATTGTAATTACAATACTAAGTTTTACAGTAGTAAATGGTATCATCGAAATCATTACAAAAGCTTCGTCACCAAACGTTGCTATTGTACCGCCGAGCAAAGCCGAAAAATTCATAATATCGTGAGTAAAAAGTGTAACAACGGTAAACGTTCCTGCACAACCAGGAGTAATGCCAAGAAATACAGCAACAACAAGTTGTAACCATTTTGATTGTTTAAACGGGTTGCTCCATTTTCCACGAGTTTGCACATTTATGTATTCAATAATGAGCATCATAAAAAGCACAAAGCCCGAAACCATGAAGGTTTTTTGAATTACATAAAACCAGTTTAACTCCATTATAACGAATATAAAGAACAAAGTTAAAAAGAAAAACTGTTAATATTTACAAAAAGGAGCCACTTTTATTCACGAAAAGTAAACCTGTAAATTTATGTGAGAATTTTACAATTCAGAACTTATATGGTATATGGTATAAGGGTTTAGCTGTTATTCCCGTAACTTCTCAATATCTATAGCCTAAATTGAGCGATTTAATTTTTCAGAAAAATTTTTACAGGAAAAATTAAATTCACCGTTGCAAACGATACATATATTTTTT
>PCSS01000212.1:0-2863 GCA_002771395.1 Bacteroidetes bacterium CG23_combo_of_CG06-09_8_20_14_all_32_9
CTTTAACCCGTTAGATAATTACTATAATTTTACAGTTCGTTTCTTTATTTAAGCTATCTAACGGGGTGAACTGCCGCTTGTTAAAGAAATGCATTTTTGATATTGAGCATGCCGAAATATGCCCGTTCAAAGTATAGTATTAACCGGGAATAAAATGGTGTTCAATTTTATTTTTCCTGAGCCATAGTTGTTTATTGGCAAGTTTTAATATTTCCCACTTTGTTGTTTCAACGATTGATGTGCCTTTGCTTTTATTTATTATTAGGTCAACTTCGCCCGAAAACTCCCATGTTCCCAAAGAATCTTTATTATCAGAATATAAACCATCTTTAGCACACTTAAAAACTAATGTTGGGAGTCCGGTAGTAACTATAGTGCCTTGATCTACATATATTATCGATTCATATTTCCAGGTTCCTGCAATTCGTTCTTTTTTAGAGCGAAAAGTTAATATTGGACCGTCTTCATATTTTGTACACGAAACGGATATTAAAAAAATAATTACTGCGGCAAAAATAAATTTCTGACTTTTCATAAAAAAACAACATTTTTACAGGCAAGTACTAATCAAAGAAGCATTAACCCTGTGGATGCTATATTGCTTTTATGTAATGCTCTGTCGTACATATAAAAATCAAACTTTACAGAATCCCATATAACAGGAATATAGAAATCAAGATTAACGTAAATTGTACATTTCAGTGTTTTATTTTGTCCGACAGGTTCTATATTTGTAGTACGAAAATAAAATGGGGCTGCCAAATCAACCAAAGTGAAATTTCCGTTTTTAAGTTCGTACATTTCAATAAACAAATTGTAATAATAATCTCCTGTGATTTGATATGGCGGGAGAGTGTCGCCTTCGTTAAAGCCAATATCACCGTTACCATCTACAAGATAAAATGTAAGTTGTGCTCGTCTTATGGGGTTTCCAAGAGTATCGTGAGTGTCTTTTAAAGGAATAGAGATAAACTTTAATTCAGGTATCTCAGAAAATTTTTGGGGTTTTCGGCACGATGTCCAAAACACTGATAAAGCAATAATAATAAATAAAATAAGTTTCATTAGTTGTCAAAAAATTTTATTCAAAGATAGTAAAAGATTACAATATTTTTAAAATCTATTTTTTTCTGAAATAAATAGTAACAGGCACACCAGTAAAAGTAAAAAGTGAGCGTATTTTATTTTCGAGATATCTTTTATAAGACTCTTTAACATATTGTGGCAAATTGCAAAAGAAAGCAAAACACGGATAAGGTGTTGGAAGTTGAGTAACATATTTAATTTTAACAAATTTGCCCTTTACGGCAGGTGGCGGATATGCTGAGATTACTTTTAACAAAACTTCGTTTAATTTATGAGTTGTAATTCGCAATTTACGGTTTTTAAAAACTTCAAGAGCAGTTTCTAATACTTTGAGAATACGTTGTTTAGTTATTGCCGAAGTAAAAATAACGGGTACATCAACAAATGGTTCAAGGTGATTTTTAATGTTTTTTGTGTATTCGTTGGTAGTTTTGTTGTTTTTTTCAACTAAATCCCACTTATTTACCACAATCACAATTCCTTTATTATTGGTTTCGGCAAGTCGGAAAATATTAACATCTTGAGATTCAATTCCGCGTGTAGCATCAATCATAAGAAGACAAACATCGGAGTCTTCAATTGTTTTTACGGCTCGCATTACCGAATAAAACTCAATATTTTCAGATATTTTTCCTTTTTTACGGAGACCGGCGGTATCTATAAGAAAAAAGTCCATTCCAAATTTGTTATAGCGTGTGTAAATTGAGTCGCGGGTGGTTCCATGCACAGGGGTAACAATATGTCGAACTTCGCCTGTTAATGAGTTTAAAAGTGATGATTTCCCGGTATTTGGTCTTCCTACAATTGCAATTTTTGGAAGTTGGGCATTGTTGGATTCGTTTTCGGTATGGGGTAAAGATTTAATTACTTCATCTAAAAGTTCGCCTGTTCCGTAACCCGAAATTGCCGAAATGCAAAATACTTCGCCTAAGCCTAATTTGTAAAATATCTGTGCGTCGCCAATTTTTTCACTGTTATCTACTTTGTTGGCAACTAATAGAACTTTTTTTTTGTTTTTTCTTAGAATTTCTGCAATAGCCATATCAAGGTCGGTAATATCGACATAAACATCTACTAAAAAAAGAATTACGTCAGCATCATTAATTGCAAACAATACTTGTTTTTTTATTTCCAATTCAAAAATATCGTTAGAATTAACTACGTAACCTCCCGTATCTATTACCGAAAACTGTTTTCCGCACCACTCGCTTTTTCCGTAATGACGGTCGCGCGTAACTCCACTTGTTTTGTCAACGATGGCTTGCCGGCAACCAACCAATCTATTAAAAAGAGTTGATTTTCCTACGTTTGGTCGCCCTATTATTGCAACTATTTTTGACATAATTATTTAAAGTTCGTCTGTAAAGTTGTGATTTTTAAAATGCTATGAGTTAAATTTTTTCAACCTTAAAAATAATGTTACTACTCACCCTCAAAAGTAAAGATAAATTGATATAATCTGTGGCTAAAAAGAACATGGGCTGAATAGTTACAAAATAATAAACCTCTCAATCAAACTTAATCTTTTAAGTATAACGTGGCTATTTTTACGACTTTTATAAGAGGTACTATCTAATATATCCGAATTTTTTAAGCAGCAATGTATTATTGCGCCAGTTTTTCCGGACTTTTACAAAAAGTTGCAGGAATACTTTTTTCCCGAGAAATTGCTCAATATCTTTTCGTGCAACGGTTCCAAGTTGTTTTATTGATTTGCCTCCCTTACCTATAATTATTACTTTTTGCGAATTTCGAATTACATAAATTGTTGCCGAAA
>PCSS01000212.1:2893-4096 GCA_002771395.1 Bacteroidetes bacterium CG23_combo_of_CG06-09_8_20_14_all_32_9
AACATCAATTTCAACACAATATGGAATTTCTTTTTGATAAAGCAAAAGTACTTTTTCTCTGATTATTTCGCTTACAAAAAAACGTGTACTTCGGTCGGTAAGCGTGTCTTTATCGTAATATGGTGGATTTTCGGGTAGTAAATTAACTATTAAGGAAGTTAATGAATTTATGTTAAACTTATGTAAAGCACTGATAGCAAGTTGTTCGGCATTAGGAAGAATTTTTCTCCATTTAAGTAATATTTCTTCTATTTCAGTTTGATTTTTCTTGTCAATTTTATTTAAAACAAAAATTATAGGAATTGAAGTAGAAACAAGTTCTTCAGGAACATTTTTTTCTGCATCAGATTTATCGGTAGCATCTGCCAGATAAATAATTACATCTGCATCGCAAAATGCTTCATCTATATAAGTCATCATGCACTCCTGCATTTTATAGCCGGGTTCAATAATTCCGGGCGTGTCTGAAAAAACTATTTGATAATCATCTCCATTTAAAATACTTATAATTCTATGTCGGGTAGTTTGGGCTTTTGGTGTTACTATGCTAAGTTTTTCTCCAACAAGAGCATTCATTAATGTGGATTTTCCGACATTGGGCTTACCGATAATGTTTACAAAACCCGCTTTGTGCATAAAAATTTTTGTGCAAAGGTAGATGATTATACTTTGTGCGTGATAAATTATTGTACGGAACTTTTAAAAAATTACTTTTTCTTTGTTGGACTTCAATATTAAAATTTTATCTGCTTCGAAAAATCTGATTTTTATAAGCCCTCTTAATCCTTTATTTTTTTGCCGATGCGTTATAAACTGATTTAATCTGTTCGATTTGGGCTTTTAAATTATCAAAGTCAGATTGAATATTATTTAATTTTTCGAGTTTAATTTTAAGCGATTCAATTTGTTTTTGCTGTTCTTTAATAGCTTCAACTAACAAAGCGGTTAAAGGTGCATATTGCATAGCATAATTTCCATCTTTAATGCGAACAACTTCCGGAATTACTTTTTCAACTTCCTGGGCAATAAATCCCATTTGTATTCCAGACTCAAACTTTTTTGTATCATTCCATTCAAAATTTATTCCTCTAAGTTGTTTTACCTTATCAATCGGATTAGTTATAGTTGTAATGTTTTTCTTAAACTTTTTATCGCTTGTTGCCGACCAGTTAATTAAACCACCGGAAGAACCATTTACAAAAA
>PCSS01000089.1:0-946 GCA_002771395.1 Bacteroidetes bacterium CG23_combo_of_CG06-09_8_20_14_all_32_9
CCGATGATGCCTCAAATTTGATTGACATTCGCTTTGTTATGAAAAAATACAGCGACATATCCGATTCTACTATAGCTGTTAAAGACGAAGAAATTGAAAAATATTATAACCAGCATAAATATCTTTTCCAACAGGAAGCCTCAAGAGACATTGAATATGTTGTGTTTGATGTTTTACCATCAGTACAAGACGTAGAAAAAATAAAATCCAAAATGGATGCACTAAAATCAGAACTTGAAACAACTACTGAAATTGCAGATTTTGTAAACCGCAATTCGGATGTTCCTTACAATGAAAAATTTTATTCAAAAGATTCGCTTACACCGCCTTATGATAGCATTTTGTTTTCAGCAGAACCGGGATTTGTTTACGGACCATATATTGAAAATGGAGTGTATCGCCTGGCACGGGTAATGTCTTTTAAAAACTTACCCGATTCCGTTCATGCCCGTCATATTTTAATCGCTCCATCCGAAAAAAGAACAAAAGAACAGGCAAAAATTTTAGCAGATAGTTTAAAAACCATTATTGAAAATGGCGGTGATTTTGCTTCCCTTGCATTACAATACTCAGATGATAAAGGTTCTGCAAACCAAGGAGGCGATTTAAAATGGTTTAAACTCGGAATGATGATTAAACCGTTTGAAAAAGCGACATTTGAAGGTAAAAAAGGGGATATTGTAATTGCCGAAACAAACTATGGTTATCATATTATTGAAATTCTTGAAAAAGGAACAGAAAGTAATAAGGCTGAAATTGCATACATTAATTGGAAAATTGAACCGAGTTCGCAAACATATCAAGGCATTAAAACAAAAGTATATCAGTTTGCAGGTGTAAATACAACAAAGGATAAGTTTGATGTTGCTATTACAAAAGAAGGTTTAACAAAGCGTCTTGCAAACAACTTACGCGAAAATGACCGTAATATTGCAGGCCTCGAGTC
>PCSS01000089.1:958-2774 GCA_002771395.1 Bacteroidetes bacterium CG23_combo_of_CG06-09_8_20_14_all_32_9
GATACGATGGGCATACAAGGCAAACAAAAATGAAATATCTCAGCCTTTTGAATTTCAGGACAAATTTGTAGTTGCAATTCTTACCGAAGTTCGCGAAAAAGGAACTGCCGATAAGGACCAGATAAAAGAACAACTTATTTCATTGGTTCGTAAAGATAAAAAAGCCGAAAAGTTTACAACTGAACTTAAAAACGCTTCATCTGCCGGCACAATTGACAAATTGGCTCAAAAACTAAATTCAATAGTACAAGACGCTACCTCTCTTAACTTTAATTCATTTTCATTGCCCGGAATTGGTATAGAACCTAATGTTGTGGCAACATCAACTTGTATAGGAAAAGGAAAACTTTCGCCGCCTGTTAAAGGTAATAACGGAGTTTTTATTATTGTTGTAACAAATACCTCAAAAAGTCAGCAACCGGAAGACTCAAAAACTGCTAAAATGCAATTATCAAACGATGTTCAAACACGAGTAGATTACCAGGCGTTTGAAGCATTAAAAAAGTTAGCAGATATAAAAGATTACAGGTCTCAATGGTATTAATAAAATTTAAAAAATTGTTACTATTCAGCAGGTATAAATTTGTCTCGCAAAGGCGTTCACCCCGTTATATAGATAGTTTAAAAATAAACGAAAGAAAAATTTTAATTATCTAACGGGGTGAATTGCGTCTTGGCGTGACATAATATTTGCCTGAAATAAAAAGCATCTGAATATTAACAAAAAATTGTAACTCATATCTTTGTAACAATGAAGCAATATAACTTTGCTATTTCCAAAAAGGTATAGTTTATGAAGAAATTGTTTTTTGTGTTCGTTTTTTTTTATGTGTTAATCCCAAATGTGTCTTCGCAAAATTTTGTGCAAAATATCAGGGGTGTTGTTATTGACAAGCAATCACAATCACCCATGCCGGATGTAAACATTATGGTGCTGAATTCTTCGCCTGTTATTGGTACAACAACTGACATTAATGGAAAATTTGTTTTATCCAAAATTCACATAGGCAGAGTTGGCGTTCAGTTTTCTTTTATCGGATACAATCAGATAGTTATTAACAACCTTGTCCTAACATCAGGAAAAGAATTAATTCTAAATATAAGCATGGAAGAAACCGTCAATGTGCTTAAAGATATTACTATCATATCTCAACGTGATAAAGAAAATCCTCTAAACAAAATGGCAACTGTTAGTGCCCGCTCTTTTTCGATTGATGAAACCAATCGTTATGCCGGTACCATTGGAGATCCTTCGCGTATGGCTGCAAATTTTGCCGGCGTTTCTATTGCAGGTGATTCACGAAATGATATTATTATCCGTGGCAATTCTCCCACGGGATTGCTTTGGCGCCTGGATGGAATAAATATTCCCAATCCGAATCACTTTGGTTCACTTGGCACAACCGGTGGACCTGTAAGTATTTTAAACAATAATTTGTTGGATAATTCCGATTTTATGACAGGTGCTTTTCCCGCCGAATATGGTAATGCACTATCCGGCGCTTTTGATTTACGTTTGCGCACAGGAAATAACGAAGATAGCGAGTTTATGGGACAAATCGGATTTAATGGATTTGAACTGGGTGCCGAAGGACCCTTTTGTAAAAACCGCAAAGGTTCTTATCTGGTGAATTATCGTTATTCAACTTTGGGAGTTATGGAAGCTTTTGGAATTAAGTTTGGTTATAGTTCTATTCCGCAATATCAGGACATCTCTTTTAAAGTTGACATACCAACAACCGGAACAAAATATGGTCGCTTCACTCTCTTTGGTATTGGTGGGTTAAGCAACATTGCTTTGCTTGATAAAAATAAA
>PCSS01000089.1:2802-3550 GCA_002771395.1 Bacteroidetes bacterium CG23_combo_of_CG06-09_8_20_14_all_32_9
CACACTTACTTCTTTAACGAAAAAACAAAACAAACTATAAGTCTTGCTATTTCCGGTACTGAAAATATTGTAACTGTTGACAGTCTGTTTAACAATAAAGAAAGCAGTATATTGGTTTACGGCAACAAATCATCGGAAGTAAAATATTCATCGGTCTATAATCTTAATAAGAAACTTAATGCATCTAACACCTTTAATATAGGCGTTATTGCAGATGTATATCATTATAATTATACCGATAGTACTTTGCAAGGTACATCTTACCTTCGCTTAAAGAAATTTGATGGCATCAGTTCTCTCATGCAGGGATATTTAAAATGGCAACATAAATTTTCAAATAAATTAACTTTTAACACCGGTATTCATTACCAGCAATTTTTCCTGAATAATACTTTAGCTATTGAACCCCGCCTTGGTATCAAATGGAATTTTACACAAAAACAATCCATCAGTATCGGTGCAGGAATGCACAGCCAGATACTGCCCATGGATATTTATTTTTATGAAACACGAAACATGGATGGAACTTATTCCAGAACAAATTTTAATCTGGGCTTTTCGAAAAGTAATCATCTGGTTGTTGCTTATGATAATGCTTTTGCTTTGAACTGGCGTATTAAATCGGAAATATATTATCAAAATCTTTATTCAATACCGGTGGAAATAAATCAAAGCACTTTTTCCGTTCTTAATTCCGGTGCTGATTTTTATATCCCATCAGTTGATAGTTTAAAGAATACAGGCTCCG
>PCSS01000248.1:0-404 GCA_002771395.1 Bacteroidetes bacterium CG23_combo_of_CG06-09_8_20_14_all_32_9
GGGGTTAATCCTTGTTCTGAGATCAAAAAATGTATATATTACGGACAGACACTAAATAGAGTCTGTCTGTAATATCAAGAATCTGTAATATAAAGTTCGATGACAAGACTTGCGAGTCTTGAATGTCAGGAGTTTACTATTGTAAATGACTGACATGAAAGACGAGCATAACGCAGTCAGCGGACTTTATAAACAGACTCTATCTAACGGAGCTTTAAAAGGAAGGGACTGCAACGTAATTATTCAGCATCAAATGAAGAAAAATTGAAAAATGAACAATGTCAAATATTCAATTTACAATGAACAAATAAAAAAAAATAAAATAGCAAAAGTCCGGTTGACAATTAAGCGATTTCGTTATTTGCCGGACGCTTACTTGTACATTGTTAGTTGTTTGTTTGGCA
>PCSS01000248.1:424-11222 GCA_002771395.1 Bacteroidetes bacterium CG23_combo_of_CG06-09_8_20_14_all_32_9
GAGTTATTTCGTTTAAAGTTTAATAAAATTTGAATTATTTTATTGTTCTTTAACATATTTTTAAATCGGGAAAACATGGTATTTTTTTTAAATCATTAATAATTTTTCTATTTTTGTGTTGGACAAATTAAATAAAACTTTTCAAAGAGAGGCAGGCACTATACCTGCTTCTTTGAAAAGAAATATTTTGATTTATCTGCATAACAAAGTACTTACGTTAAAGAGGAACATGTAGATACCGCATTATGTGATGTTATTTCACATTGGTACAAAGCGTGTTCCTTTCTTTTTTTTATTTGTTTTCTTGAAATAGGCGCTTTGCCATCAAACTCTTGATAGCGACGATTTTTTTTAATCCGTGGCAACAATTTTTTTCTGCCGGGTAATTACAATTCAAATATTATTTTTAATTTTACATAACATAATATTAGTGTAAGAAAATTTAACTTTCGTCATAGAATTTGAATAATTAATATTATATTTCGGCTTATTTTATTAACATTTTTTTTCGCTACAAGTTGAATTAACAACATATATTAATATTATTCAGATTTTTAGCAACAAGTACTGGTTAGCGTAAAAACGATAACCATTTCAAAATAATATTGAAATGTTTAAAAAAGGCAAGAAAATATCATAACATGGTTTTATAATAACCTCTGTATTAATTTATATTACAGGGGTAATAATTTATTCTTTTTGGTCATATTACAGTCAAAAACACGAAATAATTTCTCAGGTTAATAAAAAACTTTATAAAGCTGCCATTAGTTTAGATTACCTGCTTCCACAAGATTATAACGATAGGGCTATTAACCCTGACACTATTCCCAAAATTGAGTTTTATGAAATTACAGATTTATTAAGTAAGCAAAGCGAAAATCTGGGAGTTAAATATATATATTCGGTTGTGCTTTATAATGGTAAAATTTATTTTACCACATCATCGGCAACCTCCGAAGAAATGCTTACCAACGAAAATTTAACTTACTATTGGCAGGAATATACCGAAGCAGATACATCTTTTTATAACTCTTTTAACAGAGATTTTCCAACCTTTTCGGAATATACTGACAGATGGGGAACTTTTAGAACAATAATAATTCCCAAAACCAACCATACAGGAAGAAAATACCTGCTTTGTGCCGATATGGAAATCAGTTTTATCAGAGAAACATTAATACGTGAGGTTTTCTTTACATTAGCTAAAACTTTGTTTTTACTTATCATAGTAATTCCATTTGTTTATATACTTTTTATAAACTATCGAAAATATTCCACAGACCTTGAAGAAAAAGTAATACAACGGACAATGATTATGGAAGAAGAAATACTAAAAAGAAAAAAAACTGAAGACAAACTTCGTCAATCCGAAGAAACATTTTCTATTTCATTTAATCGTGTTCCTGTTCCAATGTTTATAATGGATATTAACGGAAATATTGTTGATGTTAACAAATCGTTTGAAGAAATTACAGGACTTAAAAAGAATAAAATAAAAGGTCATTATATATTATCGTTGCCATTTTTTGAATCGGCTACCGATTTCGACTATATCAAAAAAAATACTCAAACAAATGGTTCTGTCTTAAATTATGTAATGAAATACTTGAAAATAACAGGAACTGGAAGCTGCTCTTTTTCAGGCGAATTAATTCAACTTAATGGAAAACCTAATATATTATCAATAGTTTTCGATATTTCGGAACATCAGAAATACGAAAACAATTTAAAAAATGCCAAAGAAAAAGCTGAAGAAAGCGACCGTTTAAAATCTGTTTTTCTCGCAAATATGAGTCACGAAGTGCGTACACCTTTGAATGTTATTATTGGGTTTTCCGATTTACTTAAAGATGAAAAACTAACATCGCAAACACGTAACGAATATATTGATATGATTACTTCGAGCAGCCATAACCTGCTTGAACTTATAAACGATATTATTGATATTTCAAAAATTGAAGCCGGACAATTGCGAATTACCGAAACAACTTTTAATTTAAATCAATTACTTAAACAATTAATGCACTGGATAGAAAAAGATAAAAAAGATAAAGGAAAAGAAAATGTTGAAATTATTTTGTCTGCACCACTTCCCGATTCCGGTTCAATAATTCTTACCGACCAGGGCAGGTTAAAACAGATACTGGTAAATTTGCTTACTAACGCTCTTAAATTTACAGATAAAGGAAGCATTGAGTTCGGTTATATTACCCGCGAAAGAGAACTGCAATTTTATATAAAAGATACAGGTACCGGCATTCGTAAAAGTAATTTACATTCTATATTTGAGCGTTTTAAACAAGCCGATGAAAACACCTCACAAAAATATGGAGGCACTGGTTTAGGATTAGCCATTACCAAAGCTATTATAGAACTTATGGGTGGAACAATATGGGTTGATTCAGAACCCAAAAAAGGCTCAACATTTTACTTTACATTACCTTTTAAACAGTTGCAAAAAGAAAATTTACACAATCGGACCGGGAATAAACACATTTTGAAAGATCTGGCTTAATATACTTTAGTTATTATTTTTATGTGGCTAAAGCCACAAAAGTACTAACTTATTTTATCAGTCAGCTAAAGTAACTGCAATAGATTACAAATTATTTTGAGCAAATCTCTTGCAGTTGGCTTCAGCCAACTGAATATAAATTGCAGAAAAAAGGTAATTAAATAAAATTTAAAGAAATAGAGTTGGTAAAGTATGGATTTAAGACTTTTACAAGCAAAGCCGACGAAATATTACGTGCATCAATTATTAAATGAGCCTTGTTATAAAATTCTGTTCTTTTGTTAATCAAATCTTCTACCCATATTTTTAACTCTTCATTGTTTTTGCTGCTAACAATTGGTCTAATTGTGTGTGACTTTATTAATCTTTTGCAAAGCAAAGCGGAATCAAGTTGCAGAAAAACAGTAACCCCGCATTTTCGCATATAATCCATATTATCTGAATAACATGGGGTTCCGCCACCTGTTGCTACTACTAAATTTGTGCTTAAATCTATTTGCCGAAGCAATTTATATTCAGTTTTACGAAAAGCCTCTTCACCATATCTGGTAAAATATTCATGAATTTTAATTTTTTCTTTTGACACAAAAAAGGAATCCAAATCAATAAATTTGAAATTAAGATCGCCAGCAAGTTGCTTACCTAGTGTACTTTTGCCGCAACCCATAAATCCAATAAGGTAAATTATCATATTTATACTTTAACAGGTAACAAAGAAATAAATAGAAATATATTTACGTATTTCAACATACATCAACTTGCAGTATAATTATAAATTTAATGTCATTTGTTTTGGATGTGCATGTCCGGTATTTTTTTTGTTAAGTTTATCGGATGTAACAATTTCGGGAACATTTGAAGTTGTTGGCGGAATATTTTCATGCTCAGGTTCTTCTTCTTTTAAAGGTTGAAGCCATTCAAAACCTGCTATTTCGAAAGTTGAAATCCGCTTTCCATGAGCTTTGTAGCTTTTTACTCCAATAAATTCTTCCACTATAATTTTTTCGGGTGAACGGTTTTTATGTTTTCCCCCATACCGCACTTTTACACAAGGATATTTATATGTATTAAATGTTACCAACCGCGATTCAGGATTGTCGCCAATAAATGAATTAAATTTTTCATTTTCTTCTGCCTGAAAGCGTTTTAGGTAATAAAAATTTTGTTCACCATCAAAGAAAATTACTGTAAAAATCTTATTGGGATTATATTTTTCGATATAAATAAGGTCTTCTTCAAAGTGATTTTCAAGGTCGTACGAATAAATTTTATAGCAACCCGATTGCATTAAAGTAATAATTTTATTGTTTCCAATAAATTCTCCTAACAGCTTGCCGCGACCGTCAGTATTTAAGCGTTTTACATCTTCGTCAAAAGAAACCTGAATGCCGCCAAGGGTTGATGCTCCCTGTTCTTTTAACTGAATTTTGTGAATATCGTTCTTTGTTACAATATTGCCAAACGAATTGCGACCTTTAATAGCTAACTTACTAAAATCTACTTCAATAATCAGTTTTTTTAACTTCGGTTTTGGTTTCAAACAAACCTTAACTAATTCTGCTTCACCATTTTTGTTAGCGGTAAACCACAATATTTTACTATTTTCGGTACCTTTTGTAAGATTATAAAGTTTATCGTGTGTGATACCTTTAACCGCAAAACGTTTCATTAATGCCGGGCCATATTTACCATCTTTGTAAATAACATTATAAATGGTACGTTCGTCACCTTTAAGATAAACGGCAATGTGAACTATGTTTTTCCCGGCAAAAGCTTTGTCGGTAACTTTTGAAACCTGGTATGTTCCGTCGCGCATAAAAACTATTACATCGTCAATGTCGGAGCAATCACTAATATATTCATCCTTTTTTAAGCCTGTTCCGAAAAATCCTTCTTCGCGGTTTACATATAGTTTTTCGTTAGCTACCACTACTTTAGTCGCCTGAATATTTTCAAAATTACGAAGTTCAGTTTTGCGTTCTTTGCCTGCACCAAAATTTTTCTTTATCTGCTTATAATAATTAATTGTATATAAAACGAGGTTTTGCAAGTGATTTTTAACTTCTTCCATTTCTTCCTCAACATTTTTTATATGCCTGTCGGCTTCAAAAGCGTTGAATTTTGAAATGCGTTTTATTTTAATTTCAACTAATTTAGCAACATCTTCGTCAGTTATATCTCGCTGCAATAGTTTACGATACGGTTTTAATCCTGCGTAGATGGTTTTAATAATTGCTTCCCATGTTTCGCATTCTTCTATTTTGCGGTAAATACGTTTTTCAATAAAAATCTTTTCCAAACTACTGAAATACCAGTCTTCATTAAGTTCGTTCAACCGAATTTCGAGTTCCATTTTCAGCAAAGCAAGAGTTCTGTCGGCACTGGCTTTTAATATTTCTTTTACACCTATAAAACGCGGTCTGTCATTGGAAATTACACAAACATTTGGTGATACCGAAATTTCGCAACCTGTAAAAGCGTAAAGTGCATCAATAGTTTTATCTGGCGATGAGCCGGGAACCAAATAAATTACAATTTCAACATTTTCGGCAGTATTATCGTCAATTTTCTTTATCTTGATTTTACCTTTTTCGTTTGCTTTTAAAACAGATTCGATAAGTTTTTCGGTAGTAGTGCCAAAAGGCAAATCGGTAATAACAAGTGTTTTGCTGTCAACTTTTTTTATGCGGGCACGAATTTTAACTACACCTCCACGAAGCCCGTCGTTATATCGCGAAATATCTGCCATACCTCCGGTTAAAAAATCGGGATAAAGTTCAAAGTCTTCTTTTTTCAGATAAGCGATAGAAGCATCAATTAGTTCGTTAAAGTTGTGTGGCAATATTTTTGAAGCAAGACCAACTGCGATTCCCTCAACGCCCTGTGCCAGTAACAGAGGAAATTTTACAGGAAGAGTAACGGGTTCTTTGTTTCTGCCATCGTAAGAAAGTTTCCACTGTGTAGTTTTAGGGTTAAACATTACGGCATTGGCAAATTTTGAAAGTCGTGCCTCAATATAACGGGGAGCTGCAGCACTATCGCCTGTATAAATATTTCCCCAGTTTCCTTGGGTATCTATAAGTAAATCTTTTTGTCCTAATTGCACCAAAGCTTCACCAATAGATGCGTCGCCATGCGGGTGATATTGCATGGTAAAACCAATGATATTGGCCACTTTGTTATAGCGACCGTCATCCATGCGTTTCATAGAATGAAGGATACGCCGCTGAACGGGTTTTAAACCATCATTTAAATGAGGAACGGCGCGTTCTAAAATTACATAAGAAGCATATTCGAGAAACCAATCTTTGTACATACCCGAAAGTCGGGTAGTTTTTGCTGTAACCGGCACTTGTGAATAAGAAGTATTTGATATTTTGGAACTTTCACCTTCGGGTTCATTTTCCCAGTCACTGTTATCGTCATTTATTTGTTCTATATCGCTCATCTATTAATAAAAAATTATGTCCCAAATTTCAAGTTACAAACTATAAGCCCTCTTGGAATTAGAAATTAGTCAATTTTATTCGTTATTTACTTTTAAATATTGAGAAGTAACAAATTATCCTTCTACAAAATCCGCTTCTACTTTTAAATTTTCAATAATAAACTCTTGCCGTTCGGGGGTGTTATTTCCCATATAATAAGAAAGCATGACTAACAGGTGGTCGTCTTTGCCTAGGTGAACAGAACTGAGGCGTATATTTTTACCAATAAAATATTGAAATTCGTCAGGAGAAATTTCACCCAATCCTTTAAAACGTGTAATTTCCGGATTTGAACCAATTTTTTTAATTGCAGAAACTTTTTCCTGTTCGCTGTAACAGTACATTGTTTTTTGTTTGTTTCGTACTCTAAACAAGGGAGTTTGAAGAATATAAACATGTCCGGTTTTAACCATGTCGGGGAAAAACTGAAGAAAAAAAGTAAGAAGTAAAAGCCTGATGTGCATTCCGTCCACATCGGCATCGGTAGCAATTACAATGTTGTTATAACGAAGTTGTTCAATGCCTTCTTCAATATTTAAAGCTGCCTGCAAAAGATTAAGTTCTTCGTTTTCATAAACAATTTTTTTGGATTTACCAAAAGTATTTTCGGGTTTGCCTTTTAAGCTAAAAACAGCCTGAGTATTTACATCGCGCGATTTAGTAATAGAACCGCTTGCCGAATCACCTTCAGTAATAAAAAGTGTTGATTCGAGCTTACGTTCGTTACCGGAGTTATAATGCACCCTGCAATCACGGAGTTTTTTGTTGTGTAAACCGGCTTTTTTAGCAGATTCCCTGGCTTTTTTCTGAATGCCTGAAATAGCTTTACGTTCTTTTTCCGATTCCAGAATTTTTTTAAGAAGAATATCAGCAGTAGAAGGGTTTTTATGTAAATAGTTATCAAGCGCTTCTTTTACAAAATCAATAATAAAATTACGAACCGTAGGTCCATTTGAACTAATATCTTTAGAGCCTAACTTAGTTTTGGTTTGCGATTCAAAAACCGGCTCTTCTACTTTAATACTAATAGCTGCAATAAGCGAAGTACGAATGTCGCTGGCATCAAAATCTTTTTTGTAAAATTCGCGAATAGTTTTTACAATGGCTTCACGAAAAGCGATAAGGTGCGTACCGCCTTGTGTTGTGTGCTGACCGTTAACAAATGAATAATATACATCAATGTAACCTTCGTCGTGAGTAAGAGCAACTTCAATGTCATCTCCCTTTAAGTGAATTATTGGATAAAGCCCTTCACAGTTCATATTTTCATTTAACAGGTCGAGCAAACCGTTTTTTGAAATAAACTTTGTTCCGTTAAAATTAAGCGTGAGTCCGCTATTAAGAAAAACATAGTTTTTTACCCTGCTTTCAATATATTCAGGAATATACTTGAAGTTACCAAACAATTCTTCGTCGGGTATAAAAGATATTTCTACTCCGTTGGGTTCTTTAGTTGATTTTATTACTTTTTCGCTTATAAGGTTACCTTTTGCAAAAGAAACAATTTTGCCCTGTCCTTCGCGAAACGATTTAATTATAAATAATTGAGAAAGTGCGTTAACAGATTTTATTCCCACACCATTTAATCCAACAGCTTTTTTAAAAACTTTGGAATCGTATTTGGCGCCGGTATTCATTTTTGAAGCCACATCTACAACTTTTCCAAGTGGAATACCTCTGCCAAAGTCTCTTACGCAAACCTCACCATCGTTTACCGAAAGTTCTATGGTTTTGCCAAAGTTCATAGCAAATTCATCTATAGAATTGTCTATTACTTCTTAAATAAGTACATAAATACCATCATCGCTTGAGGAACCATCACCTAATTTCCCAATGTACATACCAGGGCGCCGACGTATATGCTCACGCCACTCAAGAGTTTTAATGGTATCTTCGGTATAATTAGTAACCATTCACTGATATTTTTTGCAAAGATATTTTATTTGTAAGTAAAATAGGAATTTCTTTATTAACAGAGAAATTAACAAGCAAGATAGTTATTACTGACTTGAAAATGAAAGAATTAAATATTAGTAATTGTAACTATTCAGCCCATATTCTTTTTAGCCACAGATTATACCAATTTAAAAAAATGTTTACCCCGTTGGATAATTCCCCATATTTTACTACTTATTTACCCCGTTGAATAATTCTTTTAACACTTATACCGTGAAAACAAGATTTATTTTACGGGGTGAATATTTTTTTCGTACTTTGGTGGGATAATCATTCAAAAAATTAATATGTCTTTACAATCCATTTATCCACTTTATTTATTTACAGATCCTTAATACCTGAATCCCAAATGTAAGAATTTACAATTCAAAATATATTTTATATCTTTACTTCAAAATTTATGCAATAAAAATGCGATTATTATTTTTTGTATTCATCTCTTTAGCTTTGGCTTCGTGCAACGATCTTAGTTCGCCATATCCTGCAGGAAAACTTTGCCGGTCATATTGTGATGACAGCCTTGCAGGATATTGGGAATTTATTGGTACCGACGATTTTTCGAAGAACGGATTAAGTATTGATTCTCATTTATTGGTTATTGTACCATTCAACAAAAAGGAATATTTAATTCAAAACCTCGAGTTTAACGATTCTGAAAAAGTATCATTTAAAGATTTAGGAATATTTAAAGGATTTATTTCTACCATTGGAAAACAAAGAATCGCCAACATTCAAATGCTTGTTCCGGGTGAAGAAAATAAAAACGAATATCTTATTTATCCCTTTAACTTAATTGGAGATACGTTAAGTTTTTACGGATTCTCATCGGAATTGATAAAGCAGGAATTTCATTCAACCTGTGAACTTCGAAAATTTCTTAAAAAAAATATTGAAAACAAATCTTTATTCTCTGCAATTCGCAGATATAAAAAGAAATACAATAAATAATCAACCTGAAATAAACCTATATTCATTGTCTATGCTCAATAAATTGAAACTTCATCCTGCGCTTTATTGGGAGTTAACCCAAGATGGTATAAAATGCAGACTTTGCCCGCATGAATGTTTAATAAAAAAAGAAAAAATCGGAATTTGCAAAACCCGCGTAAATGTTGAAAATAAATTATTTACAAAAGCTTTTGGAAATATTTGTTCTATTAGCATCGATCCTATTGAGAAAAAACCATTATTTCATTTTTCCCCCTCATCTGAAACATTTTCCATAGCAATTGGCGGTTGCACTTTTCGATGCTTAAATTGCCAGAATTACAGTATTTCGCAAAAAGACCCCGAAAGTGTGGAACAATATTATTTATCTCCTGAACAGATTGTTACAAAAGCCATTAAGAATAATTGTAACTCTATTTCTTACACTTATTCTGAACCCGTCGCTTTTTTTGAGTTTATGCTCGAAACCGCTAATATTGCCCGAAGCAAAGGAATTAATAACATTATGGTTTCCAACGGGTACATTAACCATAAACCACTTGCAGAGCTTAGTCAATACCTTGATGCTGCCAACATAGACCTTAAAACTTTTGATAACACTATTTATAAAAAAATATCAGGAGGTTCGCTGCAACCCGTTTTAGATACTTTAATAATGTTACACGAAAAGGGAGTTTGGCTTGAAATCACTTATTTGATAATTCCTGAATGGTCAGATAATCTTAACTCTATACGTGAAATGTGCAACTGGCTTTTTGCTAATAATTTTTCGGACGTACCATTGCATTTCAGCAGATTTTTTCCAACTTACAAACTTGACGATTTACCGCCGACACCTGTAGAAATTCTTGTAAAAGCTATGGAAATCGCAAAACAAGAAGGGATTAAATATGTTTATTTTGGAAATGTGCGTGAACAAAATGGTGAAAATACATATTGTTATAATTGCAAAGAGTTACTTATAAAACGTACCGGCTTTAATGTACTTGAAAATCATATTTCAAACGGAAAATGTAACTATTGTAATAGTATTGTTCCGGGCATGTGGTAAATAAATCAAAAGTTTTATCTGAAATTTGCGTAAAAAACTTTTTCCAGTTTCTTTTTTACTTTTGCAATCTATGATTGAAGCTACCGGCATTACAAAATCTTTCGGCAACTTTAGGGTTCTGAAAGGAATTAATTTGCGGATTGAAAAAGGCGAAATAATTTCTATTGTTGGTGCCAGCGGTGCAGGTAAAACTACTTTGCTTCAGATTCTTGGTACACTTAGTCGCCCCGATAGCGGCAAAGTGGTAATGAACAACATTGAGATATCACATCTTAACGAACGACAACTGGCAAAATTCAGAAATCAAAACATCGGTTTTGTCTTTCAGTTTCACCATCTTTTGCCAGAGTTTACAGCCCTCGAAAATGTTTGTATACCGGGTTTAATCGCCCACAAACCACGCTCCGAAGTTGAACATCGCGCCCACGAATTACTTGGTTTTTTAAATCTAAACGACCGCTCGCAACATAAACCAAAAGAGCTTTCGGGGGGCGAAAACCAAAGAGTGGCAATTGCCCGTGCATTGATAAATAACCCGGGAGTAGTTTTAGCCGATGAACCCACCGGAAATCTTGATTCTGCCAATACTCAGGAATTTTTTAGTTTACTGCTGTCACTTCGTGAAAGGTTTAATCAAACATTTGTTATAGTAACACATAACACTGAGTTAGCAAATGTTTCAGACAAAATTTTTGTGATGTGCGATGGAAATATTATTAATGAGGTAAATAGCATCAAAAACGTTATAACTACTCAGCCCAAAGAGTATTTAAACAATAATTCAGTTAATATCAGTTAATATTGGTTAACATCGGTTAATATCGGTTACTTTTTGAA
>PCSS01000065.1:0-696 GCA_002771395.1 Bacteroidetes bacterium CG23_combo_of_CG06-09_8_20_14_all_32_9
TTTGGTTGGGTGTTTTAGGTATAAATAAAAATAATGAGTTAGTCTTTTCCCTGCTTAAAAGTCATTGTTCCTTTACCCGATTCAGAAGAATAAGGAAATATAGATGTTCCTTCATATTTAACAATTATTTCTTTATTCGTTAATTTATCAATAAAAAAAAGAAAATCAGGACAGTAAGTGCCTGAGTATGCATATTCAGAATTATTTACCCCACTTGTTGTATAAATAATTTTTTCAGATAAAATTCTAAAAATAATTGCTTCTTTATTTTTTAACTCCAAATTTTTATCTTTATTATAAAAACTCCAATAGCCACTAATTTCTTTCCGGTAATCAAAAAAATTTTGAGTAATTTTAAATGTATAATCTTTATTTATATTTCATTTTTCTGTATATGAATATGTTCCCGATGCAATGGTCCCGGCATCAGTTGTTGAATATACAACATCTACTTTGTTTTCATAATATGTAACCGATTCTGTAGTATCGTTAAAGGTGTATATTGTTGTACCTGTAATTAATTTCCATTCTCCAGTAATTCTGGCTTTTCTTGAACGTAAAGAAAGAAACGGATCATTATCTCCTTTTTTACATGATGGAATTATTACAATAATAATAACAAGCAGCAATAATAGCTTAATTATTTTCATAATGATAGTTGTATATAAAAAAATAATGTGCAAATATAATTAAATG
>PCSS01000065.1:749-2151 GCA_002771395.1 Bacteroidetes bacterium CG23_combo_of_CG06-09_8_20_14_all_32_9
AGCTAAAATATAAAATAAATCATACCTTTGCACTATTAAATTAACGCAGTTAATATTTTTACTGATTTGTATATTTTAATGAGTATGTCCCGAATTGTAATAGAACCCGGAACCGAAAACAGTAATTACTGGAAAGATATCTGGAATTATAAAGGTCGGTGAATCTTGCAAAGTGATTTTTAAATTGTTGCATTCGAAATGCTCAAAACATACTATCAAATATGAAAAAAATACTAAGAATAATTTGGTTTAAAATTATTGGAAGGATTGTTTTTCCTCTTATTAGAATCATTTACACTCCAACAGAACCGATATCAAGGAAATTACGGCTTATTGGAAAATTTCGGATACGAACGAAAGATGGAAAAAATTTTTACCTATTCAACAATGCTTTTCATTTAGAAACAAATATTTTCTGGTTAGGAATAGATAATTATACATGGGAAAAAATGACACGCCAGATATGGATTGAATTTTGTAAATCCTCACACATAATTTTCGACATAGGTTCCAACTCCGGAATTTTTGCGGTGCTGGCTAAAGTTTACAATCCAAACTCAACAGTAATTGCTTTTGAGCCGCAACCAAATATTTTTTATGTTTTAAAAAAAAATAATAAAATTAATGGATTTGATATTCATTGCGAAAATATTGCACTTGCTAACAATGAAGGCAGCATGCCGTTTTATAATACCGGAGAAGCGGCTTTTACTACCGAAAACACAACAGCAGGCAGTCTTAATAAAGATTGGAGAACAGAGAACCAAAATTCCATTATAGTTGCTGTAAAGGAATTAAAAAATTATATTGAAGAAAATCAAATAAAAGGTATTGACCTGATTAAAATTGATGTAGAAACATTTGAATATGAAGTTTTATCAGGTTACGGAAAATATCTTCAGATACATAAACCAGTTGTAATCCTTGAAGTACAAGACAGAACTATTGGAAAAAACATAGAATCCTTGTTTGATGCTTCACTATATTCCTTTTTTAATATTGATGAAGATAGCGGTTTAATAAAGATTAATGATTTGGGAATGTCAGAAAAAAATCATAATTATCTATTGTGTCCTGAGTCGAAACTGGGTTTAATAGAAAAATATGTAATTGCAAAATAGCTTTACTTAATAAGAAAAAATGCAGTTTTATTGAAATGCAAAATAGTAAAATGAATTGGATTCAAAGTAAACTTGGAAAATATTTTAACGAAACTTTATTCAGGAATGCTTTTATACTCTGGTTTCTCCTTTTCCCTTTTGATGCCAATGTACTTCCTGTTTCAATTGGCTTTATAACCATTTATCCATATTTACTTCTTACTTTTTTTTTGCTGGGATATTCTTTCTTAAGTAATCCAATGGAACAGTGTGAAAAGTCGGATAAATTTGTTATTGGGTTC
>PCSS01000065.1:2207-3058 GCA_002771395.1 Bacteroidetes bacterium CG23_combo_of_CG06-09_8_20_14_all_32_9
AAAAAATATTTTTTTGAAATTCTTTATCAGCTCTCTTTACTACTTTTTATAACATTAACAGCATTTGCCTTTTTTGAGTTTTTTACAGGAATACATTTTAGTGGAAAACATACTGAAAAATTATGGGACCTTCCAGCAGAGATGTTTACTTATGCTCCTGTATTTTTATATGACAATCCGAATAATTTCCTTTCCTATTTTTTCGGATTAGCAATAATTATTATTTTAAGTGATTTCCAGTTAAACTATAAACCTTTTAAAATATTATTAATTATTTTAACTTTATTTTTCTTTTCTGTTGTTTCCGATTCAAAGTTCGGGAAAATAGCTGTATTTTTATTATTCTTGTCATTTATTATAAATAACATTATGCATATAAATGCCACTACTTTTAAAAAATATTTTTGGTGGTTTGCTGTTGTTTTTATAAGTTTATTGTTTTGTTTTACATCTAAATCTTTATATTTCGGACCTATGTGGGGAAATGAAGAACATTATTATGTAAAATCCATTAATCCGGTAAAAATTGAAAACAATCAGGTCGTATTTTATTCTTCCGATACACTTGTGAAGCATTTTGGAGAAAAGAATATTGCACGGTCATTGTTTGACTATCAGATGCAGAATACGATGTATTCAAATGAAATTCGGGTTAACTTGCTGAAGAATGGATTCTATTTATTTAAGAAATCCATGCTATTCGGAATTGGTCCCGGACAATACTGTTGGTATCATGAGCATAAATTAGTTCCATATCCTACTATAACTGTAACGAGTCCGCATGATGGTTTGATGGAAATTCTTAGCCAATACGGACTCCCAATTTTTATACCATATATTTTTATTTTTAT
>PCSS01000065.1:3109-4199 GCA_002771395.1 Bacteroidetes bacterium CG23_combo_of_CG06-09_8_20_14_all_32_9
TATTATTATAACAATTTGTTATTTGTTGTTTATCATTATTTCAGATATGCCTTCTGCTTTCTTGAATTTGAATATAGGATGGATATTAATTCCTGTTCTGCTTATTTCTTCCTATCAATTACAGAAAGAAAATAATGTCTGAACTGAAAAAACCATATTATAAAAATTTCATTTTACTTTTTACTGGAAATTCTATCAGCCAGATAGTTCCTTTTTTACTTGCTCCTATTATTGGCAGAATTTTTTCTCCGCAGCAGTTAGCAGTACAGGAAAACTTTTTGGCAATGGTTTCTCTTATATCAGTAATTGTGGCAGGAAGGTATGAAATTGCAATTGTTCTTCCTAAAATCCAGAAAAGAGCAAACAATTTGTTTGTTCTTGCACTACTGATTACCATTTGCATTTCTCTTTTGTCACTTCTGACTATGATTTTTCCGAATGAAATTTCAAAATGGTATAAAGACGAAGAACTTGGAAAATATATTTATTATCTCGCTCCTGCAGTTTTTTTAGTTGGCATTAACAATATTTTTACTCAATGGATTATTCGTGCCGAAAAGTATTCTCTTATTTCATCAAGCAGAATTTCTCAATCTGTTACCCAAAATGCAGGATATGCGTTGCTGGGATATTTTGGATGGGGAATAAACGGACTTATCATAGCATGGCTTATCGGTAATATTATATCTGTCATAGTGTTATTCTTTCCCTCCCTTAATTATTTTAACAAAAAGGATATTAATTCAGTTGAAATTAAATCTGTTGCAAAAGAATACAGAGATTTTCCTATAATAAACTCTTTTCACGCATTTACGGGAATTTTTGCAGAACAATTTTTACTTTTTTTTCTGATTACGAGAAATTATGGAGCACTTGTTCTCGGATTATTTGCAGTAATGAACCGATATATCCGTGCACCATTGAGTTTGGTTGGAGGAGCTGTTGGGCAGATATACTACCGTGAAGCCAGCGAAGCAAAAAATAACAATATTTCAGCAGTACCTTTGTTTAATAAATCTGTTAAAATTGTTGCTATGGTTTCTATTCCGCTATTACTTATTGTTTTATTTTTTGGTCCTGATTTATTTGC
>PCSS01000065.1:4324-4653 GCA_002771395.1 Bacteroidetes bacterium CG23_combo_of_CG06-09_8_20_14_all_32_9
CCGCTTATTTAATTGGTATTGTAGGGTATATTATAAGTTTTGGATTATTGTTTTTTGGAACAAATAAGGGTTACCCTTTCGAAACATCACTTTGGATGTATTCTATTGCAATGACCTGTTATTATATTTTCCTACTATTATGGTACAGAAGTTTAATAAGAACAAATTAAGATGAAAGTTATAATTGTTGGCTTACCATATTTTGCAAAAAAAATCATTCGTGATTTGAGTGAATTTGCACCCCAACATACCTATCGGTTTTATAATACATATTATTCTAAATGGCATCAAGTGAAATTTGCAGCAATGTTACCTTTTGCTGATATTGT
>PCSS01000065.1:4664-4841 GCA_002771395.1 Bacteroidetes bacterium CG23_combo_of_CG06-09_8_20_14_all_32_9
ATGGAGTATCTGACAAAAGTGGTTCGCTTGATTTAGTTTTGAAGATGAGGAAAAAACTTTGGCTTCAATGGCAAGGTACTGATGTTTTGCTTGCAGTTGAAAGAGCAAAAAATAATACTATAGATAAAAAATATATTGATTACGCTGTAAATTATACTGATGCAACTTGGATGAAAG
>PCSS01000317.1:0-1415 GCA_002771395.1 Bacteroidetes bacterium CG23_combo_of_CG06-09_8_20_14_all_32_9
TTCCTTGTTCGGTGTTCGTTATTTATTAAATTTATCCTTAAATTAGTGACATTACCTTATACCCTATACCTTTATACCCTATACCTTTATACCTTATACCTGAAATATCAAATTTTAAAATTCTGATATTATTTTTCAATTTTTTCGACTTTACGGACAGACTCTAAATAATCATAACTAGAAACCAAAAAAACCAAAACTAATAACTAAAATTTTTCGCAGAAATGTATAAATTTATCCTGCGCATAGTATAATAAAACCAAAAAGCAAAAGTATAAATTTGTGCAACTATGGCAGGTATCTATTTTCATATTCCTTTTTGTAAAACACGCTGCAGTTATTGCGATTTTTTCTCATCGGTTTCAGAAGCCTGTATTCCAAAGATAATAAAGGCAGAAATAAGCGAGATTAAACTAAAAAAAGAATATTTATGTAATAAACCCATCGAAACTATTTACTTTGGTGGAGGCACACCATCGTTTCTTACGGTTGAAAACATTGAGCGGTTACTAAATTCTGTTTACAGGCATTTTAAAGTAATTTCGTTACCGGAAATTACCATTGAAGTAAATCCGGATGATATTAATCTGCAAAAATCAAAGTCATATATTTCTTTAGGAATTAATCGTGTAAGTATTGGCATACAGTCATTTTACGATGATATTTTAAGTTTTCTAAACCGGCGACACAACACAACTCAGGCGATAAATTCCATAGAAACTTTAAAACGCTCGGGCTTTACAAATATCAGTATTGATTTAATTTACGGGGTTCCAAACTTAACTCAAAAGAAATGGGAAAAAACTATCGAAATTGCTACACAACTTAACGTTCAGCACATTTCTGCTTATCACCTTAGTTTTGAAAAAGGAACAAAAATTTATAACCAGTTAAATAAAAAAGAAATTTTCGCTTTGAATGAAGATGAAAGTTTTGAGCAATATGCTTTGCTTTGTAAAGAACTGCATAACAACGGTTACGAACATTACGAAATTTCAAATTTTTCACTTCCTGGATATATTTCAATACATAACAACAATTACTGGCAGGGAAAAAAATACGCAGGAATTGGTCCATCGGCACATTCGTTTAATGGACATTCGCGGCAATGGAATGTTTCCGATTTAAAAAATTATATAGCCGGAGTAAAATCAATAAGTAATTATTTTTCAAAAGAAAATCTTACTAAAAATCAGAAGTATAACGAGATGCTCTTAACTCATTTACGCACAAGCAACGGAATTGCAACTAAAGAAATTTCTAATAATTTTGGTGAGCCGATGTTAAAATATTTTTTGAAATCAGTTCAACCGTTTATAGTTAATGGAAAGATTAAACTAACAAATAACCATAGATACATAATTTCAGAAGTTGATTGGTTTATTTCAGATGGAATTATTGCAAATTTGTGTAAA
>PCSS01000317.1:1423-12172 GCA_002771395.1 Bacteroidetes bacterium CG23_combo_of_CG06-09_8_20_14_all_32_9
TAACAAATAATATTAATGCTGCAAAAACTATCTCAACAAATAAAGTTTGGTCAGGTGGTAGTGCAGGTCTAAATCTGTCAGGATTAAATATGTATGTGGGACGGTGGAGGATGGTGTACCGACAATTGTAGTTACAACTGAACAAATAGCAATGAATAATTGGGTTTTGGTAAGAAATTAATTTGGAACAAATAAAAATCTTTGTAAAACTACTTGTACAACAATGCAACAGTCATTGCACTAACCCCTTCTTCTCTTCCAACATAACCAAGTTTTTCGTTAGTTGTAGCTTTTATAGAAATATCGTTAACAGAAATACCTGCCGTTTTAGAAATTTCCTCTTTCATTTTTGGGATAAAGGGCTTTATTTTAGGTTTTTCGAGGCAAAGAGTACAATCAATGTTATTTATTTCAAAACCTTTTTTGCGTATTAACTTAGCTGTTTTTGCAAGTAAAATACGACTGTCAATTCCTTTAAATTCAATAGAGGTATCGGGGAAATGAGTGCCAATATCGCCAAGGTTGGCTGCTCCAAGCAAAGCATCGCATATAGCATGAATAAGCACATCACCATCAGAATGAGCCACACTTCCTTTTGAATGAGGTATAGTAACTCCGCCAATAATTAAGGGTAATCCCGATTCGAGCCGGTGAACATCAAAACCTTGTCCTATTCTGAGTTTCATTAGTGCTTGGTTGTAAAGTAATATTATTTTAGGGGATTTGAAATAATTAATTCCAATAAAAGTAAAGAGGTACAGAGGTATAGAGGTATAGGGAAATATGGCTGTATCCTTATATCTTTATACCCTATACCTTCATACCTAACTTGCAAAATGGGATTTATTTTTTTCATGTCCCCTTAATGAAAATCCCAAATCCTAAATCTAAAGCCCAAAAATCCAAGGGTTTTGAAATTTTTTACTATTTATGATATTACAGACAATCTCTAATTAAAGTCTGTCCATAATATCAGCATTTTTAATTTATAGCATATAGTGGTATAGGGAACTTTCCGAAAGTTAACGGAGCTATGGCCTTTGCAAACTTTCGGAAAGTTATAATGACGGCTAAACCCTTATACCATATACCTTTATACCTTGTCTTCATAAGTTCAGCATTAAAAATATGACATAAATTTACAATTTTTTTCGACTTTACAGACAGACACTAATTAGTGTTTGTCTGTAATATCAATCGTTTTCATTTTAAGGAATATGGTTTATGGTATAAGGAAATAGGGAATAAAGCGAACCCCTTATACCCTCCTTATACCTGAAATATCAAATTTTAAAATTCTGATATTCTTTTTCAAATTTTTCGACTTTACGGACAGACTCTAATTAGGTGCAGACGCTGCTTCTTTTATCCCTTCAAAATCAAATGAAAGGGTAAAACGAAGGGTATTTTGAAGCGGATTATTCTGGTGATAAGGAATTAGGTAAGAAAAGTCGAGTGCAAATACTTTTAATTTAAGCCCCAGTCCGACTGTAAAAAATTTACGATTTCCTTTAGTTGCATCTTCTTGAAAATATCCTGCTCTTAATGCGAATTGCTTTGCATACCAATATTCCAAACCGAATGACCAGTTAATTTCGCGCCATTCTTCTTTTCCACGTGAGCGGTCATCGGGATTAAGCGGGTTGGAAGCTACGCCTGGAGCATCCCAAAATGAATGAAAAATTCCAACAGGAACGGCAACTTTCGGGTCTTTACCATATTTAATATCGTTCCCTGCAACTTTTACAGTATCGCCGTTTGGAAGCACTTCGCCAACGCCGTAATACACAGGCGGCGTTGGTACTAATAATTTACTTAGTTCTATAACTCCCAGTAAACTGTTATAATCATCTAATTCGGTTTTAAAAGATGTGCCTAACCTTAACATACAGGGTAAAAAATCTTTATCAGCATTCTCTGTATAAGATAGCTTGGAACCAATATTTGAAATATTTATTCCAACACCGAGTTCAGATTTTTGTTTCTGAACTTCTACAGGTTTATAATAAAAAAATGAAACGTCTGATGAAAAAGCTTGTCCGGCTTTTGTTTGCGGACCTGTTCCTGAATATCCACCTGTAAGATCTGAGTTGATGTAACGCAATGCTATTGAGCCCGATAAATACTGTCCAAGAAGACGGCTATAACCTAAATCAAAAGCAAATTCGTTAGGTCTGTGCTGACCGGTAACGTTACCTATTTGGTCGGTAAAAGTTATATCACCGAGCGAAAAATATCTCAGTGAAGAGCTTATTGTTTGTCCACCACCTATTTTTTTGTATCCTGTTAAATATGCTAAGTTTATATCGTTAACCAACTGCCTGAGCCAGGGAGTGTAAGAAATGGAAATTCCAAAGTCGTTTTTTATAAAAGAATATTTGGAAGGATTGTGATGTTGCGAGTTTAAATCGGGAGTGGTAGAAACGCCTGCATCGCCCATTGCGCCAGCACGAGAATCAGCAGCAATTGTAAGAAAAGGAACTGCTGTAGTAATTGTATTTACATCACCATCACGCCCATTTAATTCCTGCGTCGTCATTTTGTTTTGTGAAAAAACTAAGAAAGGCAATGTTTGCATAACCCAAGTAAAAATCATTATTAATACAAATCTTCTCATAATCAAATCATTATTCAAAAATAATTTATAAAATTAATATAAAATTAGTTATAAAAACGAAATTTTTAATAATTTATTACAACATCTTTCAAAATCTATACTTTAAAAGTTTTTAAAACTTTTGAAGTTTTATCGTAAAATTACAAGTTTTTCAAATTTATCCTGCTGTTTTCCATCGGGTATTTTTACAGTTAGTTTGTAAATATAAACTCCTTTACCTATTTTATCGCCGTAATCGTCTAAACCATCCCAAGGTATTGGTGTGCTGTGAAAACTGTTATTGTCAATATTTGTTTTAATATTCTTAATCAGTTTGCCTGTAACGGTAAACACCTGTATAAGTACATCTAAATTAGAATTTATTTGATTATGGTCAAAATAAAACGATGTATTTGTTGTAAAGGGATTAGGGTAGTTAAAAATATTCCCGATGGTTAAGTCCTGAGCTTCGGCGACCACAAATTCGGTATAAGCTTCTACTGAATTGTTGCAAACATCCCATGCTTTAAATTTTAAATTATGCTGTCCGTTGGAAATATCTGAAAGGGGATACCTAACTACACCACTTTGATAATCATTAAGATTAGCTTCATAATAATCATTTAGAACTATAGTTTTTGCTGTATTTCCATCAAGAACTGCTGTAATGTCATGCCCAATGCCGTTTCCAACGGTATTAATTCCGTTTTCATCGGTTAGTTTGGCAAAAATATCGGGGTTTTCATCAGTAATTCCGCCATAAACAAAATTATCATCATTCATAAATAATTGAACAGTGGGACCGGTAATATCTGTTATTGTTCCTGTAGAATTACCGCCAATTAATAAATGGGTATATCCGTGTGCATCAAAAACTGTATTATTATCAGCATAATAGCTTATTTTACCATAGCCAATATTGTATTGAATATCTTTGGGTACAATAAAAGAAAATTCAAAATAAGAATTATTTACAGATGCTTTTCCTTTATACAATATATTATTCTGAAGTTTGAAATAAAATTTGGAAGTATCATCATTGTCAAGTGTAACTAATGTAACAGGTTTATCAAAAATTGTAGGATAAATAATACCATTATAATTAGTTACCGGCGTTCCATCTTGATTCTGAATATGACCTTTTACAGTAACTTTTTGTAAAGCATGAATTGTGTCGGTAAAATTTGCAAAGGCAGTTCCGTTAATACTATCGGTAACAGTTGTATAGTTTGGATATGCTAATGTTAATGCAGGGTCTCCCAAAAGAGAAAAATTCCTTTTATTAACATCACTATCTGATGAAGCGGCGTTTTTTGCTAATCGGTATATTTCGCCAAGTTTAAAGTAGTTCACGTTAGAATCTTTTTTAAAAATCCTATTCATAAAAGCTGAATTAAGAGCAAAATTTGAGTTACTGTAAACTAATCGGGTGGTTGTAAACATTGAAATTGCTCCGCCATTTGAATTTAGAATTACCATTTCGCCGGCTGCCGTACGTGCAAAATCATCATAACGGCTAAATTCGCAAGTGGCAGTAATAAAAAGCGGTAGTCTTTGAAAATTTGTCCACGAATTAATATCCGAAACACCTATTATATGTTCATGAGCAAGCCCTACTTCGTTTCCATGCCCGGTATAGTTCAAAATTAATGTACCTTTTTTTATTCTGTTAGATATTGCTGTATTTACATCAGGATAGCGGTCCCCGTTTGGTGTAGTAATTTGAGGAAAAGCATCTAAAAAAATCTTCTCAATGTTGTAAACCGGATAAGTTGTATCGATGTAAGTTGCAAGTATATTTGATTGTTTCATGTGTTCGTTGCCGTCTTCGTCATCGCCAATAAAAGTCAGCCAATTTTTCCAATCACCATTAGTTGATGGTTGGTAATAATTAATAATTTTATTTAATACTCCCTGTGCTTCGGAACTATTTTTTACGGGTAGCCTGCCAACTGCAATATCTAAGCTACCGGTATAATCTCCTTCATTATCTTCTAACATTCCAAAATAATCGTCGGTACAAAAAGATGATGTTGGTGATAATGAGCTAGTTGATTGGTATGTTAAAATAAAATTAGTGTTTGATGAAAAATTATGGCGGTTATCATAAGAACCATCACCATAAAATAATAAAAATTTTGGCATAAGTGAAGTGTCGGTACCGGTGCGATCGTATAACATCTTCATAAAATCTTTTATAGCTGTAATATCGGGACTTCCAGATGAAAATTCGTTATAAATAATTTGCGGTGTAACTGTTAATACCGAAAGATTATCATTTGTTCTGTGAAAATCTGCCAATGTATTGGCATAAGAAAGAAAATCGGGATGCGAAACAATTACCAAATCGGTAGCCGGTATTGCATGAAGATTTTGATTTGCAACTTCACCAATAATTACAGGATTATAAAACATAGTTCCATCGTAAGCGACATATTCATGTAATGTGTCCGATTTTGCTGTAAATGAAAGTAAATTTCCGTTTAAGTTCGTTGTTACTATTGATGGTGAAACCGGGTTAGTAACATCCCAAACAACAGTAGAGCTTGATGCATTTGAAATCTGAAAATCGGCATAATTTCCAGGAGCGACCAAAAGAGCATCTCTGAATTGTACCTGACCCCCTTGCATTGTAAGATGTTTGCGAACATTTATATCAATAAAATCAAGCCAGCCTTCGCCTCCTTGGGCAGGTTTATTATATGTAATGTTAACATTAAGAGTTGGGCTACCCGAAGTAAATGACTTAATAAATAAGTTACCATTTGCATAATTACTGGTAACATTTGAAAGTGATGTTAATGAACAAGTTGCACTACCAACTAAAGAACTATTTACATTAAAAGTAAATGAACTGTTAACAATTGACCTTGCGAAAACCATTGCGATAAGCTTAACCTGTTCATCTGTTTTAATAAGTGGAAATGTAAATACAAAATTATAAGAAAGAATAATATTAAAATTTTCGCCAACCCATAATTTTCCGCTTTTTAAAAAGTTAACTGCTTCTGTTTCGTGATATTGATAATCGTCATAAGAATTTACTGTTACATTAGGTGAAGTTGTTTCGGCAGGCAAAATTTGCATTTGTTTAGGCAACGAACCGGCATCAGTAATAAAATAATAAGATTCATCGGAGTAAGGGTGAAGTGAATGAGTATAAATGCCTTGTACATTATTATAAGCCCAATATACAGGTCCGTGAGCATAAAATAATATATAGTCGCCTGAATTAAAAACACCGTCGCTGCCTTTTTCGTACCAAACAGGGTTTTCAACCAAATCGTCGTAACGAAAAACATTGTTTTGAACCGGAAGAACTTTTCCTCCGTTACCATATATTTTTATATTTTCGGGATTTTGAAATCCCATACCTGTAATTTGCGCATAAGTTAATTTATAAATTCCTGTCTGATTTATTTTTATCTTTTGCCACTTTCCCGAACTTAACACTGAATTTGAACTATAAGTTCGGTTTTTTAATTTTTTTAATTGATTATAAAATGCCGTTTTTTTAAACGAAAAAGAAATTAACCTTTCAACAGCACCGGTGTTTTTGTTGCGTCGAAGAGGGATAAATGAAAGTTGCAAAAAAGGTTTTTTCTTAGAATAAGATACATAAGTGCGAAAATTTATTTCATTAGGAATACTGTCTAAATTCAGAACATTTTTTAACTGCGGTGTCGGAACAGTCTCAAAATCAGAAGATAAAACCTCTATTTTCCCGTCATTATCCGAAGGTAATATTGTAAATTGTTCGAAGTAATAAGGCAAACCTGTTGATAGATTTTCATACACGGCATTCGAAAAATATAACAGTTCAAAATTACTGTCATTTATTTTTTCAAATTTATTTTGAAGCCAAATAATATTTCTTTCATAAATTTGACCAAAAATTAAATTGTTAAAAAATAAAAAAATAAAGAAAAATACAATACTTAATTGTTTCATTATGAATATAATTGTAATATAAAACCTTTTGTAATATTAATAATTTTTTTCAATATTTTTTTTAAACGGGGATTTTATATTATTATTGTGGTCGCAAAAAAAAGAAAACGGTATGCGAATGTTTTGTGAAAATAATAAAATTATTTGTATTATTGCAAATTATAGTAAACATAGATTGTGATGATTAAAAAATACACAATGTTTTTAATTGTCCTGATATCAGGATATTGTGATTATATTTATGCTCAAGATCCTCAATTTTCTCAATTTTACGCTTCTCCTTTATACCTTAATCCTGCCCTTACCGGATCTGTAAAATGCCCAAGAGTTACATTAAATTACAGAAATCAATGGCCCGCACTAGGTTCAACTTATGTAACCTACATTGCCTCTTTCGACCAGCAGGTTAAAGCTTTAGAAGGTTCACTGGGTGGATATATTTATGCCGACCAGCAAGGCGATGGTGCTATATCAACTGTTAATGTAAGTGGAATTTATGCTTATACATTTATTTTAAATCGCAAAGCAAACATAAATTGGGCATTTCAGGTATCATATATGCAGAAAAAACTTAACTGGGATTTTATTTTTCCTGACATGATTCATCCGCTTTACGGTCCTATTTACCCTACCTCAGAAGTTTTAGTACCTACAAGTGATGTAAGTAAGCATTTCGATGCTTCAACAGGTGGTGTGCTATCAACCAAAGATTATTTTTTCGGAATAGCTATTCACCATCTTACTCAACCTACAGAATCTTTTCGCTCAAACGATGATGCTGTTCTTCCGAGAAAATATACTGTCCATTTTGGGACAAATATTCCCATTAAAGGAATAGGTTTTAAAAAAGGTGATGTTATGATTTCACCCAATATCCTTTTTCAGCAACAGAAAGATTTTCAGCAAATGAACTGGGGTTTGTATCTTAGCCGCAAAGGTATTGTTGGAGGTATTTGGTTCCGCCAGAACCTCTCTTTCCATTACGATTCTTTTATTATGGTACTTGGTTATGTAAAAGAGAAAATGAAATTTGCTTATAGTTACGACCTTACAGTTTCGCAACTCAAAAATAAAACTCTCGGTGCACACGAGGTATCATTTACTTTTATTTTTCCTTGCAGTAAGAAAAAACCAACATTTAGAACAATAAGTTGCCCCTCATTTTAGTTATTAATTGAAATTTAATTAAAAGATTCAAATTATGAACACCAAACTTTTTTTAATCGGAATGTCGTTTGCAGCCTCGGTGGCTTTCTTTTCATCGTGTGATGTAAAAAGATCATCAAATACAGGCTGGGATTATAACACCGAAAAAAACGGTGGTTTTGAATATACATACTACGAAGAACAAGAAACCGGTCCCGGTTTAGTTCTTATCGAAGGTGGTACATTTTCAATGGGTCGCGTTGAGCAAGACGTTGTTTATGAATGGAATGCCTTTCCAAAACGCGTTACAATTTCATCTTTTTATATGGACGAAACCGAAGTTACAAACGTTAATTATCGTGAGTACCTTTATTGGCTGCGTCGTGTTTTTGTTGATTATCCTGAAGTTTATAAAATGGCTTTGCCTGATACATTGGTTTGGAGAAGTAAATTAGCTTTCAATGAACCTTATGTTGAACTATATTTCAGACATCCGGCTTACCAGGAATATCCTGTAGTTGGAGTTAACTGGTTACAGGCAAACGACTATTGCAGTTGGAGAACCGACCGTGTTAATGAACTTATTATGGTTCGCGAAGGTTTATTATATATGGACCCAACCGGACAATCGGGCGAAGAAAACTTTAATACAGAAGCGTATCTTGCCGGACAATATGAAGGCGCTGTTCGCGACCAAATGCCGGATTACGACCCAAATAACGACACCAGAAAAGTTCGTGTGGAAGACGGCATTTTGCTTCCTAAATATCGTTTACCAACCGAAGCTGAATGGGAATTTGCAGCTCTTGGCCTGGTTGGTAACATGTTAGCCTCTGAACGTATTTTCAACGAAAAAATTTATCCATGGAATGGTCACTATATCCGCATTGACGACCGCTCAGGATTTGATACAAAAGATATTGGTCAAATTAGAGCTAACACCATGAGAGGCAGAGGTGATTATATGGGTATGGCAGGCGCTTTAAATGACCATAACGATATTCCAAGTTACGTAACATCTTATTGGCCCAATGATTACGGTTTATATTGTATGGCAGGTAACGTAAACGAGTGGGTTATGGATGTTTACCGTCCATTAACTTTTGAAGACAATGATGATTTCCGTCCTTTCCGTGGTAATATTTATACTACTCAAATCCGTGATGATGAGGGAAATATTGGTGAAAAAGACAGCCTTGGTAAAATTCGCTATCGTAATGTTGCAGATGATGAAGCATTTAATCGCCGTAATTATAATACAGCCGACAACATTAATTATCTTGATGGTGATTTTGAATCAAGTGTTGATTATGGAAAAGAAGATGTAAGTAAAGACAATACCATTTCGAAACGTATGTATAACACCGGAAAACAACAGGTTGACCCCAATACCGGTAAACCAACAATGAGAGGTGGTGCATTCATGACTTCAATGATTGATAACAGGCAGAGAGTTTTTAAAGGAGGCGGCTGGAAAGACCGTGTATATTGGATGTCGCCGGGTACCCGCCGCTATTTAGACCAATCGCAGTCACGTGCAGATCTTGGTTTTCGTTGTGCAATGCACAGAGTCGGAGAAGCAAAAGGCTCCGGACTATAAACCTGTTTGTGATATATGAAAACCCCATAAACATGGGGTTTTTTTATTCTAAATGGTAAGATTACAAACTGAATTTAAGTTGAATCTACGCTTTATCAATCGATTCACCCCGTTAAATAGTTTTAAAAATGAACGAACATAGAAAGAAATAGTAATATCTGACGGGGTAAAGATAAAAGGGAATGTAAAAAAAACTGGTTTCCGGTTATTGGTTTCTGGTTGCTATCAGCAACCAGTGACCAGCAACCATGAGAATATACGTATGCCCGATAAAACTTTTACATTTAGAATTTTACATTTCACATTAACATTGTGTAATTCTCTGAAATTAGTTTAAACTTACTTTAAATGTAATGAATATAAATGAAATTTATAAGTTATTTTTAGAATGTGGTACCGTTTGTACCGATACCAGAAATATTAAACAAGGCTCACTCTTTATTGCCCTAAAAGGCCAAAACTTTGATGGTAATAAATTTGCAAAAGAAGCATTAAAAAAAGGCTGTCGTTATGCTTTTGTTGATGATAAAAATTTTGCCAATGAAAATACAATATTTTTTATTTATGATACACTTAAAACCTTACAGGAACTTGCTCGTTTTCATCGGCAACAATTTGATATTCCAGTAATATCTATTACAGGTACAAATGGAAAAACAACTAGTAAGGAGTTAATATCATGCATATTACAAAAGAAGTATAATACTACATTTACTAAAGAAAATTTTAATAATCATATTGGCGTACCATTAACTTTACTTGAAATTAATTCTGATACCGAAATTGCAGTAATTGAAATGGGAGCAAATCACCATGGCGAAATAAAAACACTTTGCGAAATTGCAGAACCAAATTTCGGGTTAATAACTAATATTGGAAAATCGCATTTAGAAGGTTTTGGTTCGCTTGAAGGTGTAATAAACTCCAAAACAGAAATGTATCATTTTATTAAACAACATAATGGGAAAATTTTTATAAATACTGATAATAATTTATTAATGAGTCGTATAAATGAAATTCTTTCAATTACTTATGGCGTTAATGAAAATTGTTTTATTGCCGGAAAAAATCCTTTATCAAATCCATTTCTTGAATTAAAGTGGAAAACAAATGGCATTACTAATTGGAATTTATTAAAAACCAATCTTGTAGGAAATTATAATTTTGAAAACGTACTTTCAGCAATTTGCATAGGAACTTATTTTAATGTTGACGAAAGAAATATTAATGAAGGAATTACTAATTATCAACCAACAAATAACCGCTCTCAGATATTAAAAACTTCAAAAAATACTCTTTTAATTGACGCTTATAATGCAAACCCTACAAGCATGAATGCTGCATTAGACAATTTTTTTGAAATGAGCGGAGAAAACAAGGTATTAATAATTGGCGACATGCTCGAATTAGGCGAAAGTTCGATAAATGAACATAAAAGTATTTACCAAAAAATTGT
>PCSS01000187.1:0-1151 GCA_002771395.1 Bacteroidetes bacterium CG23_combo_of_CG06-09_8_20_14_all_32_9
TTGCAGCAGCCTGTGCCAATTTTTTTGCAATTGCCTCAGCTCTTGTGTCTTTAACTTTTGATTCTGCTTCAATACGTGCGTTAAGGTAAGCAACAGATTCCTTATTTAACCTGTTTTTCTTTTCCTCAATTTTGTGCAGATTTTGCTTTTTCCATTCGTTAAAACGGGTTTCGGCAACAGTTTCGTCAAATGCACCTTTTTTAACACCTTCGAGAAGATGTTTTTTCATATACACGCCTGTATATGAAAGAATAGCCCTACACGTTTCGGTAGGAACAGCGCCATTTTCCAACCATTGCAATGCTTTATCAAAATTAATTTTGATAGTTGCAGGATTTGTAATAGGATTATAGGTACCAATTTGTTCGATGTACTTGCCATCTCGTGGCGCCCGTGCGTCCGCAATCACAATGTGATAATACGGAGTTTTTTTCTTTCCATGTCTTGCTAATCTTATTTTTGCCGGCATATTAATTTATTTTAAACGGACTGCAAAGATACAATTTATTTGGAAATCCAAAATATATTCTAATATTTTTTATTTTGAATAAATTTTTATACTTTTGTACTTCTGAAAAAAGGTACCATAGCTCAGTTGGTAGAGCAACGGACTGAAAATCCGTGTGTCCGTGGTTCAATTCCACGTGGTACCACATAAAGAAAAAGGAAAAAGGTAAGAAGGAATAATGGGAATTCTCAGACTTAAAGAAATTATTGCCTGGCAGAAGGCTAAAGAACTTGTTCGGCGAGCAGGTAAGTGCAGGAGCCGGCGGATGAGAGATGGAAGCTGATTGTACAGTAAACAGGGATTTTCACGGATAAAAAATACCCTCAAATAATTCACAGCCTCAACCTACCAACAGACCAGGCCATTATTGTATTACATTGATTAAAAGATAATTGAAAATTATTCAGAGTTTTTCTTTTTCCTGTAATTTTTATTTTAAGAGGTTATTTAAGTTCATTTTTGCTCATTTATGAAGATTGTTAATAATTTTGTTGATAATTTTATAATGCTTGTAAAATGGGCAAAGTAATTTTTTATACTTTTATTTTAACAATTGATATAACTGTTTATATAACAATAAATATACCTCAAATAATGTAACTTCTCAATATCTATAGGTAAAGAGATTTGTAATTGTATTGAA
>PCSS01000187.1:1196-3812 GCA_002771395.1 Bacteroidetes bacterium CG23_combo_of_CG06-09_8_20_14_all_32_9
TTATTTGTTGTTTATTTCTTTTATTTTTACTTACAAGTATTGAGAAGTTACTCATTTGCTTGTAAAACTACCGAATTACTATGAATGACTATTGAATGACGCAGATTCAACTTGAATTCAGTTTAAAATTACATTTTTTTCATCCACATCGTTAACAAATATAACTATTACCGCAGCCAGCATCATAGATATACCGCCAAGTATGAGCGTGTAAGTTGCATCGCCATTAAAAAGGGTTTTTGTGAAAAAGCCGAGAACGCTTGCCGCCAGTATCTGTGGAATGACAATAAAAAAATTAAAAATTCCCATATATACGCCCATTTTGTTTGAAGGTAATGCTCCTGTAAGAATTGCATATGGCATTGATAAAATACTTGCCCATGCTATTCCTACTCCAATCATTGATAACAACAGCATATCAGGATTTTTAAAGAAGAAAATAGAAATCAGACCTAATCCACCGGCAATGAGCGAAATTATATGTGTAATTTTTCTGCTTGTTTTTCTTGCCAGTATTGGTAATATAAATGCGAATATGGCAGCAACGCCATTATAAACAGCAAAGCAAATTCCAACCCAGTTAGCCCCTTCATTAAATTTTGCAGAATATGTGTCGGTTGTTCCGAAAATATGTCTGGTTACTGCTGGGGTTGTATATATCCACATAGCGAATAATGCAAACCATGAAAAAAACTGAACCACGGCAAGCTGTTTCATTGTTTGAGGCATTTTTAAAAAATCATCAAATATTACCACAAATCCGTTTTTATTGTATCCTTTTTTTTTAAGGAAACGGGCAAGGAATATTAATAAACCAAAAATGACAAATCCAAAAGATAAAACAAATAACTCACCTGTTAATTCTTTAAAATAAAAAAAAGCCGACAACATCACTCCTATAATAATATAATAAGCGGGGCTGAATATTTTATTCTTTGTTTTTAAGGGAGCGGTTGCAGTATTAGTGTATATTGTTTGTTTTTCTTCAGTAAAAAGTTTTTTATTAAATTCGGCGAGTTGAGCGGGGGAATATTCTTTTGTGCGTGTAACCGTCCAAAGTACTGCAATAAAAAAAACAGCAGCGCCTATATAAAATGAATATTGCACAGATGGAGGTATCACTCCTTTAGGAGCAGTGTTTGCCACATTAAAGAAATTAGTGAGCAGGTAAGGCAGTGCAGAAGCCACTACTGCTCCTGTTCCAATAAAAAAGCTCTGCATAGCAAATCCTTTTGTTCTTTGTTCTGAAGGAAGCATATCGCCAACAAAAGCTCTGAAGGGTTCCATAGACACATTGATAGATGCATCCATTACCCAAAGCATCCCGGCGGCAACCCACAATGCAGGAGAATTGGGCATTACTATAAGTGCAAGGGAAGCGAGTATAGCTCCGGCTAAAAAATATGGGCGTCGGCGTCCCAATCGGTTCCATGTGCAATCGCTAATATGACCAATGATAGGTTGAATAATTAAACCCGTAATAGGAGCGGCTATCCACAAAATCGGGATGTTTTCAATTTTGGCGTTAAGTGTTTCGAAAATACGGCTCACATCGGCATTTTGTAATGCAAAGCCAAATTGAATTCCCAAAAAACCGAAACTCATATTCCATATTTGCCAGAAAGATAAACGGGGTTTTTGTTTCATAAGTCAGTTGATTAGTTGATGGGTTGATGGTTTGATGGGTTAGCTGATTAATCCAAATTTTTCTTCTTGTGAGAAAAAGGCAGTTAACCGGTAACTCATGTTACGCAAATAAATTTTTGTGCAAAAAAATGAATATTTCATATTTTATTTTTTGAAATTAATTGATTTATACTCCTAATCAACTTATCAACCCATCAACTAAAGTCTGATATATATTATTTTATTTGTTCCTGTATAGCTGCCGGAACTTATAGTACAGTAATAATATCCACTTTTTATTTTTTCACCGCTATTGTTGGTGCCATCCCATGTTAATATGTGCTTCCCCGCCTGCTGATAACTATTCACTATGGTTTTAATCTCGGACCCAAGTATGTTGAATATTTTTATGCAGACGACACCTGATAATTGAAGACTGTAACAAAATGTTTGTTTCGAATAAAAAGGATTAGGATATACCAATAAATTAAAATAATTCTGCTGTGGAAATTCTCCAATACTCTGGTTACTGGTGGTATCCAAATCGGGAAGAGGAAGTTTTATATCTGTATAAATGTGATATTCTCCGGGAGCATATTGTATGGTAAAATTATTTCCTGCTATTTGTCCTGTTTGAATATCAAGACTATCCCCAAAAAAGTAGTCATACCATTTCCCTGTATGCGAAAATTCAGGCCAAACAGGTTGTTCCGTAACATCGAAATTTCCAAGAGCAACAGCACTCATGTTTGAACCGACAATTCCATCATCAAACAAACGGATACGTTTATCATAGTTACTTACAATCATATCGTAATTTGAAGTTCGAAACAAAGGATAATTCTTTTTTAAATTAATTAATGCTGCATATTTCTTATACAGCAGCACCCTATATGAGTTGTTCATATAATCCCATTTGGGTGGTTTTTTATCTGTACGTGTTTCACTTGTCATAGAGGGCCAATTTATGGAATAATCGTATCCTCTTTC
>PCSS01000128.1 GCA_002771395.1 Bacteroidetes bacterium CG23_combo_of_CG06-09_8_20_14_all_32_9
AATAACCTGCTTCAACATCTTTCCAGTACATTCCTAATTCTTCGTGAGTAAGAGAGTTTTCGCGAAGCGAATTAATAATTTCAAGCGGGGCTTTTTTACTTTGGTAACGATATAAACCAAGCGCCATCATGCCTTGCAGATATTTATTTTCATCAAGCCAGTATTTTTCTGCCTGACCTTTATAGTAATCAAATGCTTCCTTGCAACGCGCAGAAACAGGAATTTCGGTAAAAAAGCTACGTGCATAAAGGTATTGCTCTTGTGTTGAGCCAATCATCTTTTTTTGCAATTCTTCTTTTTTGTAATATTTTAACAAATAATCATAATCATCTTTTATGCGTTTATCAAGATAATCAACTCCATCTTCAATTATCTTTTTCAAGTCTTTATCATTTGCATAATCAATAACTTTTAATTTTTGAAGATGACCAAATCCGGAAATAATGTGTTGCGTAATGTAACGACACTCGGGCATACCGGGGAACCAAGGCCAACCACCGTTTGCCGATTGTTCTTTTTCAAGTTTTGTAAGTGCAGTACGCATTTCGTTGGACATGCGGTTCAAATCGAACAATAAACCGATATTTCTTTTGCGTTGTGTTTCGTCCTGTGCATCGAGAACCCAGGGCGTTTCCTGCAGTAAAACTGATTTAAGTTCCTGGTTTTTTTCGAGATTAGAAAGTAATGCTTTTGAACCGGGAGTATTTTTCCATGAATCAAAAACCGCTTTAATTTTAGGTGACGAATTAGCTATATATGTTGCCAGACTATTTGCATAATAACGACTAAAAGTTTGCTCGCTACATTCGTAAGGATATTCCATAATATAAGGCAATGCCTGAACAGCATACCATGCAGGGTTTGAAGTAAACTCAAGTGTGTATTTAAAACTTTTTAATGTTGATGAATTACCGGATTCGAGCATTTTTTTAAACTCAAAAGTTTTTGAAGTAAATTCACGTATTGGCAATGGCATTGATTCGGTAACCATCATACGGTTGCTCATTACAGGGATAACGCTTTCTTCACCATCGCTGAAATTTTCGGCAGTTGCAACAATCTTCACAGAAATTGCATTTACATCTTCGGGAACATTTATATTCCATATTACGTTTGTATTACCTTTTTTATTAACCGAAAACGATTTAATGTCTTCGTTTTTCTCCAGGATTCCAATTACCTGTTTCATTGTAATTGGGTCGGTAAACTCAATTTTTGCATTACCCTTTAATTCCTTTTCACTTAAATTGCTAATTTTAACTGACAATTCCATTTTATCATTCTCCCTGAAAAAACGCGGCAGATTAGGAATAACCATAAGTTCTTTTTGAGTAATAAGCTCGTTACCAATCAAACCATATTCTAAATTTTGAGTGTGAGCGAGTCCGAGCATTTTCCACGTTGTTAGAGCTTCGGGGACAGTAAATTTTACAATTACTTCACCATTTTCATTAGTCATTAATGTTGGATAGAAAAATGCCGTTTCGTTTAAATTTGTACGTGCTTTAACATTGTTTAGTTTTGCTTTTTCTTCCGCTCTGGAATCAATAGTTTGTTCCGTTGAAATTAAACCTGAAACATCACCTTTGCCTGTTTCCTGTTTTTTATCAGAAGGTGAATTTATAGTAGCAACTTCAGTAATTTCTTTTTCTTCCAGTACTTCTTCAGCCATTGCGGTCACTGGCTTAGCGGCATATTTATATCTTTTACCGTCTTTACCATTACCCTTTCTGTAACTATAATAATTATTGTAATAATAATAAAAACCAAACCAATTTAAAGCATCATAAGTTTGGTAAGGCATTTCGGGATAACCTTTATAGTTTTTGATAACCTGATTTGAAGTTTGAGTGCCGAATAAATCGGGATTAAGATATAAACTCATATAATCATAAGGAAAAACATTAAAATTCCAGTAATTGGCTTTAAGTGCATCGAGCGATTTATCATAAAGTGCTGCAACCATTTCGGCAGCAACTTTTTCGCCTTTTGGTCCGGTAATTCTTATTCGCCATTCTTCCTGCTGACCGGGTAAAAGTTTATTGCGAAAAGTTTCAAAAGATATTTTCAATTCTTTGTTAGAATATGGAACTGTTACCGTTTCGTCGCAGGAATAAACTCTGTTATCGGCAACAAGTCTGAAATGTACCGAAAAATTACCACGATACTGCTCTAATACCAGTATTTCAATTAATGTTTGGTCATCAGTAACCTGCATCCATTTTCTGGAAATTATTTTATCTCTGTGTTCTACTTCGTAAAGTAAAAAAGCATTATTGTAACCGCTTCCTACAACAAATTTTGCAATTTCACCGGGTTCGCATTCATTTTTAACAGAGGCATGCCAGAATGGAGTTGCATAAGGAAGTTTAGCAGATTTTTCGCTAAAAACAGTAATATATTTTTTATTGATAACATTTTTACCAAACGAATCTACGGCATTTATTTCTATAACGTATCTTCCGGGGTCCCATTTAATTAAATTTTTTATTTCAAATTTTTCTTCTTTGCCGGTATCAAAACCATAGTTAAAAACTTGTTTTATAATTTTTAACTTTGTTAAAACATCTTCATTTTCGTATAAATTACCTGGAAATTTCTTTTCCCATTCTTCTTTTGTATAATAATATTTATCGGGTTTTTCCCATAATCTGTTGCGCAAAACCTGCTTTTCATCTTCAAGTTTTGAAATGGTAATTTTTCCTGTTGCCGAAATTTTTTCACCATTCAAATTAGTTGTGAAAATTTTGTATTTCTTTTCCTCTGATGAATTAAGTAAAGCGGGAATATCAACATTGAGCCGTAAAGTAGTGTAACCAACCGAAATTGACCTTGAATCGCTTTGAGTTTCGCCATTAATATCAGTAATATCAATATAAACCTGAAAATCGAAATCGGTGTAATCATTTGCTTTTATTGATAAATCGGGAATAGCTTTAAACTTAAATTTGAACTCACCTTTGTCATCTGTTAGCATTTTTCCATTTGTTATTTCAACGGTAGTTTGTCTGAAAGGCATCCACCACCAGCCGCGCCATATTGGAGTACGAACAACCCGGTATGTAACAATGGCGTCGGAAATACTTGGCCCCGAATACGCAACTCCTTTTCCTGAAACCTCAACAGAATCGTTTAATCTGTAATTTCCTTTAAACGGGTCAATTTCAGCCATGAATTTTGGGCGTTTATATTCTTCAACAGAAATTGACATTGAGCCATCGGGAGTTGAAAGTTGAAACGAGCCATTTAAAAGTCCCTGAGGGATTTGCAATGTTCCGCTAAAAGTTCCGAAATCATTAGTAACATGCTCAACTTTTGTAACAACCTGGTAATTTGGGTCGATAAACGATAAAGTAGTAGAATATTTTTTAGCAATTGAACGACTTGAGCTGTCATTTTCTATTACAATTCCCTTATAACAGACAGTTTGTCCGGGGCGATAAATCGCCCTGTCGGTAAAAATAATTGTTGAATAAGTTTTGTATTTTTCATTGTTATATCTGTAATTATAAAAATTTTGCCGCGATTTTAATGTTTGTTTGTTCCATTTAAACTCCAGTCCTGTGTTATATACATCTCTATCCTTTGCCGACAAAACATTAACATAACCATTTTCATCGGTTTTATAAACATTACCTTTTATAATGTTATATTTACGTGTAATATAATTATATTTTGAGTAATATTCCTGAACCGAAACATCATTTAAGGGTTTACCTGTATTGCGGTGCATTACAAAAACATCGTAGCTTCCGTTAGTACAGCGGCGTTGCAAATAACTGATATCTGAAACCATAAAATCATTATATGCAAGCGATTCATCATCAAAACTAAAGTCTTTATTTTGTGAAATGAACATTAAATAATGTCCATAAGGTAAAGTATCAATAATTAGTTCAGTGCTATGGTTGTTATAATCAAGTTCGAGGGGAAGACTAATTTCGTAATTTTTAACCGTAACAGATGATTTCAGAAGTTTATCCACAAACTCATTCCCGTAGTTATTTTCCTTAATATGTTCATAATCTTCTAAATCAATTGAAGAAATTTTAATCCAAACTTTCGGAATATTTTGATAATTTATTAAAGTGGCATAAGGTTTATTTGGAATCAGCACTTCTTCAATGTTAAAAGATAAAGTTTTATTTTCAATTTGAGTTTTTAAATTTATGCACTTTGCTGCGCCAGTAGAAGCAGGATATTGCTCAATGGAATTATTGCAAATTTCAATAGATTGAATGCGATAATTTTTATACTTTAAAGTAGTTGAGTCAGCCGAACTATAACTATTTGAAAGATTATACAAACATAAAGCTCGCTCGTAAGCCACTTGGGTTGAAAAAGGATTTGTATTAAATTTGTTTTGAAGATTTTTTAAAGCATTAATGTACAAATCATCTTTTTGTGTATTTACTGAATTTGCATAAACAAACTTTAATCTTGCCAAATCGGCATCAATTAAGGCTTCGGGTTTAGCATCGTGAACATGAAATTGAAGCAATTTTTGAATAACGTGAATTCCATAAAACTGAAGTGAAAGTGTATCTTTAGTATTAATTTTTAAATTGATAAATTCAGACGCGTCGGAAAAATAAAAGTCTTCTTTAAGTTCAAAATAATCGGCGGGTTTTGATAACGCAATTTCTTTGTTCGCGAAAAAACTGATGGCTCTAAAAGCAAGAAAATCGTAAATTGTTGGACGAAGCCCTTCGGTTCCTTTTCCTAAATCAATAACCGCTTTAATTTCTGAAATTGGAGTACGTTTTAAACTGTCTTCGCTTTCAAAAGATTTTTCATAATGTTTAATACAGGCATCGGCAAGTTTATTCAAATCCCAGGTTTTAATATCATCGTTCTGAAAATTAATAGTTTCGCTTCTGCTATTGAACTTCCATCGGTTATTTTGGTAATACATCCAGTACATTTCGGCAACAATAGAGTGATAAACCGCATTGTAAGGATAATGCATAATAGCAGCATCCTTCACAAGGTCGTTCAGAATTATTTCGAAAGCATCTTCTTCAATCATGTTTCGATACTTTAACTGATAAATTCTTGCTTTAATTACTTGTGCAGCATTATTTTCGGTATATGCTTTGTGGTAAATTTGGTTTACTAACTCTAAAGCAGATTTGGGTAATCCTTTCGAATCTAAGCTATCAATTGTAGCCCATTCCTTTTTGTAATCATTTGAAGAATTAAAATGCAATGGTTTGTCATCCGGCTTCATAATAGGTTTGTCAATAATAACACGGGCAAAAATAATTGAAAAAAAAACTATTGCCGAAACGGTTGCGAGTAAAACTTTTTTTGTTATCATATTTTAAATTTTAGGAATTAGATTCAAAAATTGTAAAATTCCATACAAACAATAAAATATTGTAACTATTCAGCCGGCTTAATATACAGGATGCAGGACATTTGCTTTTGCAAATCTTTACTTTTACAACTTCAAACAAATTTCCATTGATTTATACTTTAAAAAGAAATAATTTGAATTTTACCTTTCTTTACTCCCCTCTCCAAATTGTAGAGGGGTTGGGGGTGAGGTCATAAAAAAATAAAAACTCAAATTAATGTATCAAAGTATATAATCAATGCTTTTTTAATGCAATTTTCTTGTATTTAAAGGATTTATTATATATTTTTTCTTTAAGGCTATTTTTTTGTAATGCTGTATATAGTTTTTATCTTTCAAACCCACATATTTATTTTTATAAAAAACAAACCAGTTACTATTATCAACTTTAAGATTACTTATAATACTTTTTGCATTGGTAGTAGGTCGAAAACGAATTACATATTTTGCAATTTCATTTATATGTTTTGGTTTATTAAATTTATTCAAATATTCTTTTGATATTTTTCTTATTGTACCACCTTTAATATTCCTGTTTGTTTTTTCCCATTCTTTTAAACCGTAAGTGCTTGTTCTACCGAAACACATAATCTTATCTTTTGCAATTCTATGATAACTACTACGCACAACTTCAATACTTTTGCAACGTTCTGGTATTTGCTTTTTTAAAATATTAAACATTTCATAAACAGTTAACGGATGCCCTTTTTTTTCTAAAAGTTCAATTATATAATCAGGAAGTGTTTTTAAGGTATTCCGTTTAAATAAAATATTCTTTTTAGAATCAAGAACCAATGAAAATTCACGAAAAAGAATCTTTTCGCAAATCTCTGAAATTAAATTAATTTTTAAAATACTTTTTGATTTGTAAAACTGCAGCAAATACTGATTAAAATTAAGCCAATAAGTTTCACGAATTTTCCCTTTTAAATGTTTTTCAAGGTCTTCAACAAATTGAGTAAAGTCGAAAATATTTGATAGTTTATTTGAAATCAAATAAGTTTCATTCCAATTGTGCATAAAACGTTTACGTATATGTAATACTTTATATCGCTCATTACCTATTAGCGAATGCGTTTTTTGAGTTACAACAGATAGCATTTTGTTTATAAACAACAAATTGAAATTTACATCCTCAGTTTTATTGATGTTTTCAACTAATTCATTATCAATAGCAATATAAGGTTGATTTAAATCTATATCGTAAAGGTATGTCTGCCGTATATCAATATCTTTTAGTATTACAAAATAGTTCGAAAAATTTTCATACAGGAACTTTCTTTTTTGTCTTACTCTTTCTCTTGAAAGATTTAAAATCTTAGCTTGATTTATTAATTTACTGAAATTACCTTTATTGAAATAGTTCATACAAAATTTGAAAATTATCTTTATCTCTTTGTTAAAAATATAGTCATTGTCTATTAATATTTGTAATGTTTTGAATATTGGGAATTTACCAATTTTAGAAAAGATAGAAGTAATTTCAGAATAATGGTTTGTTTGTATCTGGTAATATTTTATTAAAATAGAATGAAAGCATTCTTTTATAAGTTCTTGCTCTGTTCGAAAAGACAATATAGAATTAATTAATTCTAATATTTCTTTTTGAAGCTTAATCAGTTCCGGAACAGTACCAACACCAACATTTTTTATGTTGTAGAAAGAGAAGTTAATATGCGAAAATATACGTTTGTAAAAACTTGTAATAGTAATATCATTATCTAAATACTTGATAAGTGCATTAAATGCCCGTGTTGAAAGATTTCTTAACTTTATTACAATTAAGTTGTTTAATATGGATTCTTGCTGAATAGTAAGATTGTGAATTTTAACAAAAAATTCATCAATATCTTTTTCGGGCGTTTTCATATATTTCAAATAGTTTTTATACTTTTTGCAAATAGCAACGAGTTCTGCTTCCGATTTTATTCCACAATTTTTTAATGTTATAAAAGTTCTCTTTTTCTCAAAAAAGGACAAAAGATCTCCCACTGTTCTTAAATTAAAATACCAACAAATATTAAAACTTCTAACACTTATATTTTCTATCCTTTTTAATTCTGTTAATGATGTATTTCTATTTACTTTATTCATTGTTAATATTAAAAAATTAATTTATAGCGTTATATACCTGTTATTTATTAAACTTAATAAATAACATTAAAATACCGCCTCAAATGTATAAACTTTTTTATAAATTAAAAAAATCGTCATCTTTTGTGTGTTTATATTTTTCAATCTCTTCTTAAATCTTCCTCAATCTCGTCAATCTTGTCTTCTCAATCTTTTTCAATCTTTGCAAAGTATATTTTACTTTACTCCCGTAATAATAAATTCAGTTCTTCTGTTTAAAGCTTTGCCTTCTTCAGTATCATTTGCAGCAATTGGTTTCGAAAAACTGTATCCTTTATAACTGAGCCTTGAAGCAGCAACTCCATGTTCAATTAAATAATTTAAAACCGATTTGGCGCGGTTTTGTGAAAGATTAAGATTATGAGCTTGTGAGCCAACATTATCGGTATGTCCATCAATTTCTATAGTTACGCCCGTATTGTCTTTCATAAACATAATTAGTTTAGTGAGTTCGGCTTTTGATTCAGGTTTAAGCTCGTATAAATCCGTATCAAAAAAAATATTTTTAAGTATCACCGACACACCTGTTTTTATAGGGGTTAAGAAAACATCAAGTTTATAAGGCTTGGTAAAATCGGTAATACCTTGCAACGAAAAGTTATCACTGTAAAAAACATAGTCTTTTTTTGAAACGTTAAATGCATAATTCTTTTCAGCAGGAATACATACCAGGTATGAACCGGTTATTGGGTCGGATTTAAGACAAGTAACGGTTTCTGAAGTTTCCAGTTCAATCATTTCAATATTTGCTTCAATTTTTTGTTTTGTAACGGCATCGTAAACTACGCCTGCAACCCACGTAACAGGTGCAGGACGGGCTTCGGGGTATAGTTCAAATTGATAAATATCCCAATCTTTTGAGTCTTTGCGATTTGAGGAATACATAGCTAAATTTCCGTGTGCATTAACAATTAAGCCGAAATCATCAACAAAAGTATTTATTGGATAACCAATATTTTTAGGAATGCTCCATGTTCCATCGCTTTTAAGTCTGGAATAAAAAATATCTTGTCCGCCCATACCGGTGAAACCATCAGAAGAAAAGTATAATGTTTTTCCATCAGGATGAATAAAAGGTGCATATTCATTTTTAGAAGTATTAATGCTGTCGCCCAGGTTTACTGGCTCCGACCATGTTCCGTCAAGTTTACGTACAGACATATAAATATCTCTTCCGCCTTTGGAGTCGGGTCTTCCACCCGATGCAAAAAAAAGCACACGACCGTCGGATGATGGTGCAGGGTTAGATTCCCAATGGTTTGTATTTATTGGTGGTCCTATATTTTCAGGTGTACTCCATTTGTCGCCTGTTTTTTCGGAAAAATAAATATCACAGGAGCCAAAATCCTCTTTTCTATTACAGGCAGTATAAAAAAGATAACGACCGTCGGCTGAAATGCTTTGTGCGCCTTCGTTATCTTCAGTATTTAGCGGAGGTCCCGCATTTATTGATGGAGACCATGTTCCGTTTTCGTTTTTGTGTGTTATAAAAAAATCTTCCTGCATCTGCACAGTTTCCATTGGTTTATGATTTTTTGCAGGAAGCTGAACTGTAAACATCATTGTATTTTCGTCGGCTGTTAGTGAAGGCCAATAATCTTTAAATTCGGTATTAACATAAGGTCCAAGGTTTACGGGATTAAAGGGGACGGGGTTTTTAACCGCATCGGCTCCAAATTCAGCATTTTTAAGTAATTGCTGAGATATGTTTATGGTTTCGGTATCAACTTCGGTGTAGCTTAAACATTTTTGTAAATGCTCAACTGCACTATCATAATTTCCGATTTTAAGTTCCGATTTTGCCGCTAATAAATATATTTTAGGATTATAATCGGGATTTATCTCTATAACCTTTTTAAATGCTTCTATTTCCTTATCAAAATGAAACTGCTCATTTTCCATATCGGCTAATAACAAATAAGGCTCTATAAAGTTAGGGTCTTTTATGAGAGCTGCCCGAATATAATTATTAGTATTAACTAAATCGCCTTTATTATAATACCCTAATGCTATATTAAACAATGTAATAGCTTTTTTATTTTTTGTTGAATATTTTTCCTGCGAAAATCCTGTAAGTGAAATTAAAACTAATAATATTATTAATATTTTGTGCATATTATTTTATTAAGGAATACGCATAAATTTATGCGCCTGTATTGAAATATTCCATTTTGGATTTGCTTTTACATATTCTACTACTTTATCAATAATTTTGCTAAAACGGCTCCATTCCGGTTGCAGAAAGAGTTTAGATTCAGGTTTTACCAGCAAAGCATTTTCTTCGGCCCACAAAAAGTCGTTAGAACTTTGAATAATAACTTTTAACTCATCTGCCTTGTTATAAATTTCAGAAAGTGGCGGGTTTTGTTTTTTTGGCGAAAGGCAAATCCAGTCCCATTTGCCAGATAAAGGATATACTCCGCTTGTTTCGAGAAAAGTTGAAATTCCATTATTTTTTAAGTTTTCACACAAATCATCGAGATTATAACTGAGAGGTTCGCCACCAGTTATAACGACGGCTTTTGCAGGAAATTTTGCTGCATTTTCAACAATTTCATTAACACTAACAAGCCATTCTGACTGATTATTCCACGAAAATTTAGTATCGCACCAGTTGCAGCCAATATCACAACCTGCAATACGTATAAAATATGCCGCTTTACCGGTATGAAAACCCTCACCCTGAATAGAATAAAATTTTTCAATAACAGGTAGTTTTATTCCTGAATCTTTTTCCGAAATTAACATCTTTTACAAAATTCAAAGTACAAAAGTAATCTTATAAAACGACTAAAGCGAGTTATACTTTGAAAGGGCATATTTCGGCATGCTCAATATCAAAAATGCGTTTCTTTAACAAGCGGCAGTAAGCAGTAGCGGTAGGCAGGACTACCTTTTAAGGATTTTAAATCCTAATTCCTTAATCTTTCACTGTTGCTGCCAACTTTAATAAGTAAGTTGTCGCCTATTTAGAGTCTGTCCGTAAAATCGA
>PCSS01000165.1:0-658 GCA_002771395.1 Bacteroidetes bacterium CG23_combo_of_CG06-09_8_20_14_all_32_9
CGCCCAACGATAAAATTTCCAGCTTAATGGCTTCGGGCGATATTATACAGATTAAGAAAGGACTTTATGTTGTTTCCGAAGACTATAGAAGCAAAAAGATAAGCAAAGAAATAATTGCTAATTTAATATTTGGGCCATCATATTTATCTTTAGATTTTGCGTTATCATATTATGGAATAATTCCAGAAAGAGTAGCAATAACTACGTCAATAACAACAAAACGAGGAAAATATTTCAGTACAACTTTTGGAAATTTCTACTATATTCATGCATCTTACGAATATTATTCTATTGGTATTTCTCATGAAAAAATTGAAGATAAATTTAATTTTTTAATTGCATCGCCCGAAAAAGCATTATGCGATAAAATAGTGTTTACAAAAAAACTTCATTTAAACAATATACAATCAATGCAAAAATTTTTATTCGAAGATTTAAGAATTGATTTACACCATATTAAATCTTTAAATTTTTCTATTATTGAAGATTGTATTAGTTTAAATTTTAAACAAAAGGAATTAATCTTACTACTTGAAACACTAAAAAAAACGACATGAATTTTTTTGAAAAAATGTTGTCTAAATATTCGTTAGACACTACAACAGATGTCACAAATGCTACTAGAGAACTAATGCAAGAAGTTGCTTTAGCTGGCTTA
>PCSS01000165.1:669-3199 GCA_002771395.1 Bacteroidetes bacterium CG23_combo_of_CG06-09_8_20_14_all_32_9
GATTAGAAAGATTTTCAGAAAATTTAGACTTTTCGCTATTAAAGGCAAATCAAAAATTTTCTTTACGACCATATTTTAAATCAATAGAAACCGAATTTAATGCTTTGGGTATGGCTATTGAAATTAAAGAAAAAATTAAATTAAATAAAACGAATATTGAATCAGCATTTTTAAAACAAAATACTCCAATATACAACATTAGCATTCAAAACAACAAAAATATAAAAATAAAATTCGAAGTAGATACTAATCCACCATTGGGTTTTATTACTGAAAATAAATTATTGTTACAGCCATTTTCTTTTTTTGTAAAAACTTATTCTTTATCAGATTTATTTGCAGGTAAAATGCACGCATTAATATATAGAAATTGGAAAACCAGAATAAAAGGACGAGACTGGTTTGATTTTGAATGGTACGTTAAAAATGGCGTTGAGCTTAATTTAAAACATTTTGCACAACGTGCTTTTCAATCAAAACACTTATTGTCTGATAATTTATCAAAACAGGAATTTATAAATAATTTAAAAAATAAAGTAAGGAGTACGGATATCGAAATCGCCAAAAATGATATTGTAAGTTTTATTAAAGATAAAAGAATACTTAATATTTGGTCGAGCAATTATTTTTTACAACTATCTGATTTGATCAAATTTAAAGAATAAACAATGTCAACTCAAATAATTATTTAATTACGGAATGGGGAAAAAATCTTTTACATAGATAATCGAATATTTTTCGATTATTTATATAAAATGTAACACATCTAAATAATTATACTAAAAATATCGAACCAAAAACATATAAAAAATTTGATGTTATCTTTTTTATTTTTAATTTTGTGAACTAAATGTTAGAATATTTAAGACCTTTAGTTCACACATGAGAAAAAACGATTTTATATTAACATTGTATAATTCTAATCAAACCGTTTTTAGCTTGAACGATATTGCTTTATTATTGAATGAATCTAATTTTTTTACATTAAAACAAAAAATAAATTATTATGTCCGTACAGGTGCTATTAATAGCATTAGGCGTGGCATTTATGTTAAAAATAAATACAATATCGAAGAACTTGCGAGCAAAATTTATGTGCCGGCTTATATTTCGTTAGAATATGTATTACAAAAAGAAGGTGTTATTTTTCAATATAATGAGCAAACAACGGTATTGAGCTATTTGTGCCGAAAAATTGAAATAGATAATTATAAATTGCTCTTCAGAAAAATTAAAAATCAGATTTTATTGAACACATCTGGCATAAAACGAACTAAAGGAATAAATATAGCAACTGCCGAAAGGGCTTTTTTAGACACTTTGTATATGAATAAAGATTTTTATTTTGATAATGTTTCAACATTAAATAAAGATTTGATTTATAAATTATTGCCAATTTATGAATCAAAACAATTAACTTTACGTGTAAGAAAATTATTAGAAAATGATTGATTTGAATAAACATAAGTTTATTATAGTACAAATTCTAAAAGACATATATTCAGATTTAGAAATTGCAAACGAATTGGGTTTTAAGGGAGGAACTGCATTAATGTTATTTTACGATTTGCCAAGATTTTCGGCTGACATTGATTTTAATTTGTTAAACATTTCAAAAAGCAATTTTATTTATGAAAAAGTAAAAAAAATATTAACTAAATATGGTCGTATAAAAGATGAAGCTGAAAAACATTTTGGAATAATATTAGTGCTTGATTATGGTGAAAATGAACGAAATTTAAAAATTGAAATTTCTAAACGTAAATACGACAACAGATATGAAATAAAAGATTTTTTAGGCATTAAAATGAAGGTAATGAACATATCGGATATGTTTGCACACAAACTATGTGCTTTACTTGATAGAAAGTTCCTTACAAATAGAGATATTTTTGATTGTTGGTTTTTTATGCAAAACAGAATTGCAATCAATAAAAACATAGTTGAAATTCGCACCAAAACAGAATTAAAAATTTATTTAAATAACTGTATAAGTTCTATTGAAAAAATAAAAAAAACCTCTTTATTAAACGGGTTAGGGGAATTAATGAACGATGAAATGAAAAATTTTGTAAAAAACAAATTAAAATCAGAAACAATTTCGTTACTAAAACTATTTGCTAAATTTCCAATAATTGAAAAAAATTAATGGGTAATATTATTATAATAAATTATGGAATGGGTAATCTTAATTCGATTAAGAAAAAACTCACGCACCTTAAAGTTAATGCTGTTATATCGTCGAACCCAAATGATATTTTAAATGCCGATAAATTAATTTTACCAGGTGTAGGACATTTTAAAAAAGCAATCGAAAATTTAAAAGCACTAAATTTGTTTAATGTTATTAATGAAACCGTGTTAATAAAAAAGAAACCGATTTTAGGAATTTGTTTGGGTATGCAACTAATGGCAAACAAAAGCGAAGAGGGAAATGTAAACGGTTTTGGTTGGTTTAACGCTGAGGTTATTAAATTTAAAACAAATAACACATTAAAATATAAAATACCACATACTGGTTGGAATCAAA
>PCSS01000122.1:0-3627 GCA_002771395.1 Bacteroidetes bacterium CG23_combo_of_CG06-09_8_20_14_all_32_9
GAAAAATCTAATTTTTAGAACCCCTCTTTATATATAGATATTGAGAAGTTACCTAAACCTTTTATACCAAAAAGGAATATTTTTTGATAAAAGAAATCGTGAACAATTTTTTATTAGCAATAAATATTATAATTTTGCACTCTCTAATGTTTAACTAAAAATAAATTATTATGAACCGAACATGTTTTACAAAAATCTTAAACTTAAATGAAATTAATATCATGCGGGTTTCATCTAATCTTAAAAAAATAAATCATTTTCGCATGAAATCAATCATGTTAGTTTTACTCTTTGTGTTTATTTCCACCGTGATAACATTTTCACAAACAATGACTGCAAAAGATAGTCTTAAAGCAAAAAAGAATGCACCGTTTATTCTTTTTGAGAATACGACTCACGACTTTGGTACCATTCCTTATAATGGCGATGGCAGTTTCGATTTTAAATTTAAAAACACGGGCAAAACGCCGTTGATTATTAGTAATTGCCAGTCATCTTGTGGTTGCACAGTTCCTAATTGGCCCAAAGACCCCATTAATAAGAATGGCAATGGTATTATAAAAGTAAAATATGCTACTACCCGCGTTGGACCTTTTCAGAAGACAGTTACTATTGTTTCCAATTCATCAAATTCACCTGTAGTAATAACTATTAAAGGTACTGTCGAAAAAGCTCCCGAAGAAAAAACCGTTCCCACAAAAGAAGAAACTGTTCCGAGCATTAATAAGGTCAATAAATAACAATACGGGACTTCTAAAAATTGTTTTTTTTTGTTGAACTATAATTTTAAAATTACTCACATATTAATTGTTTTTTAAAAGTAGAGACACACGGATGTGTGTCTCTGCTCCGGTTTTTAATAACTTTGGCAAAGTTGAAAAAATTTTAATTTTTAGAACCCCCTCAATAAACTTTTTTAATATGCCTTTGATTTCTAAAAAAGGGAATCTGATGCCCGATTCACCAATACGTAAATTGGTCCCGTTTGCTGACGAAGCAAAAAAACGAGGCATCAAAGTTTATCACTTAAATATTGGACAGCCCGATATTAAAACCCCCGAAGTGGCACTCGAAGCTGTGCGTAATGCAAAACTTAAAGTTATAGAATACAGCCACTCGGCAGGATTTTTATCATACCGAAAAAAATTGGTAACATATTATAAAAGATTTGGTATTAACGTTACCGAAAACGATATGATTATAACAAATGGCGGTAGTGAAGCTGTTCTTTTTGCTTTTATGTCGTGTATTAATCCTGGCGACGAAGTTATTATACCTGAACCTTATTATACTAATTATAATGGTTTTGCAATTACTGCAGGTGTAGTTATAAAGCCTATTGTTTCATCAATTAAAAATGATTTTGCACTTCCGGCAATAGAGGAATTTGAAAAAATTATTACTTCAAAAACAAAAGGAATAGTAATTTGCAATCCAAATAATCCAACAGGATATTTATACTCACGCGAAGAATTGGAAAAGCTTGCCATACTTGTAAAAAAATACGATTTGTACTTTTTTGCAGACGAGGTTTACCGCGAATTTTGCTACGACGGATATACACACTTTTCGGCTATGAACTTAAAAGGCTTAGAACAAAATGTTATATTAATAGACAGTGTGTCAAAACGTTACAGTTTATGCGGTATAAGAGTTGGTGTAATAATAAGTCATAATTGCGATATAATGCGTGTTGCTATGCGCTTTGCACAGGCACGGCTTAGTCCTCCAACTTTTGGACAAATAGCAGCCGAAGCCGCCATTGATACACCAAAAGAGTATTTTACAGAAGTTTACAACGAATATATTGAACGCCGGAATTTTATGGTTGGCGAATTAAATAAAATGCAGGGAGTTTATTGTCCGCTTCCAAAAGGAGCATTTTATTCAGTTGCATCTTTTCCTATTGATGATGCCGATAAATTCTGCGAATGGCTTTTAACAAGTTTCAATTATAAAGGACAAACGGTTATGATGGCTCCTGCAAGTGGTTTTTATTCAAATTCCGAAATGGGAAAGAAGGAATGCCGTTTAGCTTACGTTTTAAAAATTGAAGACTTGCAAAACGCTATGGAAACACTTTCCCAAGCACTTAAAATTTATCCGGGAAGAACTATATAGAGCCTGTACATAAAGTAACGAAAACCTGTAAATTTATGTCAGTATTTTACAATACGCAATTTAAGGGTATATGGTATAAAGGTATATGGTACAATGCTTTTATTGTTATCTCGTATTTCCTTATACACTTACTGTTAATATTCACGAAAAGGAGACACTTTATATTCACTAAAAGTATTACGATAAAAAAAATCAGGTTTTATTAATTAAATTAACAGCAAAACAAGCGGTTAATGCTGCTGTTTCTGTTCGCAATCTACTATTACCGAGGTTTATTCCGGTAAAATTATGTTTAAGTGCCATTTCAATTTCAACAGGTGAAAAATCACCTTCGGGGCCAATCAAAATAAGGCAATCGGAACCATTTTTATACCAGTCTGTAATATGTTTAAGTTTATTTGTGCAGTATGCTATGCCTTTTAATCCTGCAAAATCTTTTTTAATAAAATCCTGAAACTTTATTAAAGGATTTAATTTTGGTAAACTTGCTTTGAGGCTTTGTTTTATAGCCGAAATCATTACTTTTTGCAAACGCTCCTGATTAATGTTTTTTCTTTTGCTATGCTCGCATATAATTGGTGTAATCTCATAAATACCTGCTTCAGTGGCTTTTTCTACAAACCACTCTAATCTGTTGCTTTGTTGAGGCGGAGAAATTGCAATATGAAGTTTGAAAGGGTGTTGTCCGTAATTTTTATTTGTTTCGATAATTGTTAGGATGCAGGATTTTTGATGCTCATCGGTAATAGCAGTTTTGTATATAGTGCCTTTGCCATCTGTTATCCACACAATGTCATTTAGCTTTAGACGAAGAACACGGGTGCAATGTTTTGATTCTTCTTCGCTTAGTTTAACAGTTTCGCCTGAAATTTCGGGCTCGTAAAAAAGGTGCATGAAAAAAATCTTGATACGAAGATAAAAAAAATAATATTACATTTATCAAATGTAATCGTAATTTCTCAATATCCGTACATGTGTGTAAGAATGGATATAATTTCTAATTTTACCTGCAATTATTGAGAACTTACAAATAATCTGAATATAAAAAAGTATGATATCTATAGGTCTTATTTCTGATACACATGGATATATTGATGAAGAAGTTTTTTCATTTTTTTCTGACTGTGATGAAATTTGGCATGCCGGTGATTTTGGAAACATGGAAACTGCCGGTAAACTTTCTTCATTCAAACCATTACGCGGTGTTTACGGAAATATTGATGACCATAAAATAAGACTCGTTTATCCCAAAATCTTATGTTTTAATTGCGAAGGTGTTGATACGTTGATTACTCACGATGGAGGGTACCCGGCTCATTATCAACTAAATTTATTATCCATATTAAAAACCAATCCACCTAAACTTTTAATCACCGGACATTCTCATATTTTAAGAATTATGTATGACAAACAATTTAATTTTCTTTTTATGAACCCCGGAGCTGCTGGAAAATACGGCATTCACAAACAAATTACTATGATTCGTTTTATTGCAGATTCCGGAAA
>PCSS01000122.1:3658-8301 GCA_002771395.1 Bacteroidetes bacterium CG23_combo_of_CG06-09_8_20_14_all_32_9
AGAGGTTAGAAATATTGTAACTATTCAGCCTATGTTCTTTTTAGCCACAGATTATACCAATTTAAAAAATGTTTACCCCTAGATAGCTTAAAATTTTACCCCGTTGGATAATTTATTTTCTCATCAGTAAGTACAAACCAAAAACAATATCCAACGGGGTAAACGAACTGTATAGAAATAGTAATTATCTAACGGGGTAAACATTTTTGAACAATAAAAAACAGAAATTAATTGAAATAGGTAGAAATAAATTGTAAAACCATAAAACAGTAAATAGAAAACAATTAGCAATAAGCAATAAGCAATTAACATAAAACAATAAACAGAAAACAATAAGCAACGAAGCAACGAAACAATTAAGCAATGAAATAATGAGGCAATGAAACAATTCACCCCGTTGGATAACCCTAATTGAAAAACTAATGTGCAATAAAAATAAAATATCCAACGGGGTAAACAATTTATCTTTACTTTTGCGGGTGAGTAATAACAAATTTTTTTAAGTGGATAAGGTAGCAATCGCCATACTAAATTGGAACGGGAGCGAACTACTTGAAGAGTTTTTACCTTCGGTGGTTAAATATTCGCAACTTTCCGGGATTAGTATTTATGTTATTGATAACGGCAGTAATGATGATTCCGTAATATTTTTGCAAACTAATTTTCCTTCCGTAAAACTAATTTTGCTTGATAAAAATTATGGTTTTGCAGAAGGTTACAACAGAGGACTTGAACAAATAAAGGCAAAATATTTTATTCTTTTAAATAGTGATGTGGAAGTTACTGAAGGCTGGATTCAGCCTATGATTTCGCTTCTCGATGCAAATGAAAATATTGCTGTTTGTCAGCCCAAAATAAAATCATATATAAATCGCAATAAGTTTGAATATGCCGGTGCAGCAGGCGGTTTTATTGATAAATATGGTTTTGCCTTTTGTCGGGGACGATTATTTAATATTTACGAAACCGATAATGGTCAATATAATACGGTATCTGATATTTTTTGGGCGACAGGTGCATGTCTTTTTATTCGTTCGGAACTTTACCGCTACACAGGTGGTTTAGACAACGATTTTTTTGCCCACATGGAAGAAATTGATTTGTGCTGGCGACTTCTTTCAAGAGGATATCGCATTGTTTATGAACCTGCTTCAGAAGTTTTTCATCTCGGAGGCGGAACATTGAACAAAATCAATCCCCATAAAACTTTTTTGAATTTCAGAAATAATCTTTTTCTTCTTTATAAAAATTTACCTGACGACAAATTAGATAAACTTCTTCTTGCAAGATTGGTTATTGATGGCATAGCTGCTTTTAAGTTCGTTTTTAGTTTGGAGTTTCTAAATTTTTGGGCTGTAATTAAGGCACATTATCAATTTAATGTTTCTATTAAAAAGTTTAGAAAAAAAAGGTTGAATAATTTAAAAGAAATGAAAATAAAAGAACATTTAACAATGTATAATAAAAGTATTGTTATAGATTTTTTTGTTCACAAAAAGAAGTATTTTAACGAATTGCCCTTTAAACCATGAACTCATAGAAATTTTCGGTTATGCAAACTGCCGATAACAGTTTGCCATGATACATTACCCGACAGGTCGTAAAGCACCTGTTGGGTATAAAATTGTATTAACAAACTGAATACACACTCTAACAGGAACTACGTAATCTGTCAGGTTTGTGGTTTAAATTTTGAAGATAATTATCGGCTTTAACCAAAATTTTTACCTTACTTTTGATTTTGTTACTACTCATGTCATAATTTTTTACCCGCAGATTTACCCTGTTAATACTATTGAAATTAAATATATTAACACAAAAATTCGAATTATTTAATAGGATAAATCAGCGGGAGAAAAACACTTGCTAAGTTACTTGCATGATAACCAGGGCAAACGCATAAAAATTTTTACAAACTGTCAGGACGCTCCGAAAGGAATGTTCTGTTTATAGAAATTACGTCATTCCTGACAAATTAAGCCTCGAAGAGGCGACCTGTAAAAAAAATATTTATTTCATGCGTTTGCCCTGGTGTGATAACTTTTAGAGTTGCTGAGTAATTACAAAATATATAAATTTGTAATATGGCAATTATCAAATCTATTATTAGTTGGCTGAATATTAAACGGATGTCGCAAATTGAATTGTTTCGCAAATATCCTGTTGAAGTTCAAATGGAAACACTTTTCAAACTGTTGAAAAAAGCTAAAGACACCGAATGGGGAAAAATGTATAATTATGAAAATATTGGTTCAATAAAAGAATTTCAAAAACGCATTCCTTTGCAGGATTATGAACATGTTACTTCTTATGTTAACCGCTTGCGCAATTGTGAACAAAATATTTTATGGCCCTCGGAAATTAAATGGTTTGCAAAATCATCAGGAACCACAAATGATAAAAGTAAATTTATTCCTGTAAGCCGCGAAGCACTTGAGGATTGTCATTTTAAAGGCGGAAAAGACATTATTGCCCTGTATTTATATCAACAACCTACAAATAAATTACTTAAAGGTAAAGCATTGACTTTAGCGGGGAGCCATCAGGTAAATAATTTTAATAATACATCTTATTATGGTGATTTATCGGCTGTTTTAATTCAGAATTTACCCTTTTGGGCTGAATTTTTACGAACACCCAATCTGGAAATTACCCTTATGGACGAGTGGGAAAGTAAAATTGAAAAAATGGCTCAAGCCACAATCAAAAAAAATGTTACAAGTATTGCCGGGGTACCGTCATGGACGCTTGTACTTATAAAACGAATACTTGAAATTACCGGAAAAAAAGATTTTACAGAAATTTGGCCCAATCTCGAGCTTTTTATTCATGGCGGCGTTAGTTTTATACCTTACCGCGAGCAGTTTAAAAAACTTTTCCTGTCAGAAAAAATGAGTTATCTTGAAACATATAATGCTTCAGAAGGTTTTTTTGCCATTCAGGACGATATGAACACCCAGGATATGCTTTTAATGCTCGATTACGGCATTTTTTACGAATTTATTCCGATGGAAGAATTTGGCAAAGAAAATCAAAAAGTATTAACAATAGGCGAAGTAGAAACAGGTATAAATTATGCAATTGTAATATCAACCAATGCAGGACTTTGGCGATATGTTTTAGGTGATACAATTAAATTTACTTCGCTTTATCCGCATAAAATAGTAATTACAGGACGCACAAAGCACTTTATTAATACTTTTGGTGAAGAATTAATAATTGAAAATGCCGAGCAAGCCATAAAAATCGCCTCCGAAAAAACATCTTCACAAATCAGAGAATACACTGCCGGACCTGTTTATATGACCGAAAACTCAAAAGGTTCACACGAATGGTTGTTTGAGTTTTCAACACCACCAGCTAACATCGATTATTTTATGGAAATTCTTGACAACGCATTAAAAGCCGTAAATTCTGATTATGAGGCAAAAAGATACCGGAATATGACACTTGATTTTCCGCACTTTACAGTTTTGCCGGATGGAACATTTTACAAGTGGCTTAAATTAAAGGGGAAATATGGCGGACAGCATAAAATTCCACGTCTGGCAAATCATCGCGAATATATTGATGAACTTCTTAAACTTACAAATAAATTATGAAAACTTTAATAATTATATTTCTGTTAATTGGTGTAATTGCTGCGGATTTAAAACCCGTAAAACAATTTACTGTAAAATCGGAAATTATTTTATCCGATGCCATTGGAAATATTTATTCTGTAAACGGAAACAGCATTACATTATTTAATAACAACGGGCAAAAACTTTTTTCATACTCAAACCCATTTCTTGGCGATATTGCTTTTGCCGATGTTACTGACCCCATGCGGATTCTGCTTTTTTTTAAGGATTTTAACCAAGTGGTTTTTCTTTCAAATAAACTTACCGGAATAGGCAGCCCGATAGAACTCGACAATGCAGGATATAATCAAATAAGCATTTGCTGTACATCTCACTCAGGAGGATTTTGGTTATTTAATTCGCAGGCTTTGCAGCTTATTCATTTAAAAGGTAATTTGGAAGCTGATTATAAAGGGACTATTCTCCAGTCAGTTTTTAAAGAAAATGAAAATATGCCTGTTTGTCTTGTCGAAGAAAATAATGAAATTTATATGTCGGTTCCAAAAACAGGATTATTGGTTTTTGATAAATTCGGAACTTATAAAAGAGCGATTTCAATAAACGATATTAATTATTTTCAGGTAGTTGGAGGCAAAATAATATACCTGTCAGAAAATAATCTTATATCATATTCTATTAATAATAACAACGACACATTAAAACTTCCATCAGATTTGAATATTATATCGGCTTCTATTAACAAAAACCGGCTTGCAGCAACAAATGGAAACGAAATTTTTATTTTTGAGCTTTAAAAAAACAGTAACTATTCAGCCTATTAATACAGTTTACAAATCAAAAATTAGTAATTCAACCCGTTTGATAGGTTAAAAATTTACCCCGTTGAATAACCCTAATTGAAAAACTAATGTGCAATAAAAATTTACCCCGTTAGATAATTTATTTCATAGTCATTGATACTTTTTTAAAGCATATCTAACGGGGTGAATATCCAACGGGGTAAATAATTTATCTTGAACATAATATCAATTCTTTCAAAGAACAAACATACGAGTAATA
>PCSS01000122.1:8364-8672 GCA_002771395.1 Bacteroidetes bacterium CG23_combo_of_CG06-09_8_20_14_all_32_9
ATATTTACTCCTCTACTTATATAGATTATAGATGCAAAAAAGAGATAAAAAAGTAACCTATAAATGAAAAATATTTCCCCCTCTACTTATAAAAAGCAAAATAAGGGCAAAAAGTAGTACCCTGATGAAAAAAAATTTAAAAAATTTTTGACCAGCAACAGCAACAGCAGGGTAAAAATTACACCCTAATAATTGTTGTATTGGTATTGTTCTTATTTGTTGTTAGTGTGGAATTTTTCCGCTAGGGGTGGTGGAAAAATTCCACTAGGATAGTGTAAATTTTACAACAGTAGTAAAGATGAAAACAC
>PCSS01000122.1:8691-9168 GCA_002771395.1 Bacteroidetes bacterium CG23_combo_of_CG06-09_8_20_14_all_32_9
ACTTTTTTCTATCGAGTGAATTTTATGAAATTAGTTTATTTTAAACGTTTTCGATTTAATTTATCCTTGTGAATTTTGAGTAAGAAAAATTTTTTAAATTTTTTTTAAAAAAAAGAAGGATTTTTAAGATTTATGTAGTATAGTAGTATATAAGATATTAGAATAACTGGGATACAATATCCCAGAAAATTTTATTTTCAAAATTATATAAATATTTATTGGAGGAAAATTTATTGAAATGTTGAAAGTTGATAACACAGAAATAAAATTGCAAAAGCCAATAGTAGATCTTGTAGCTGATATTATTCGAAGGAAGATTGTTAATGGAGAGATAAAACATAATTTAAAGTTATCTACTCGACAGCTTTCAGAAGAATTAGAGATTAGCAGGACCCCTGTTAGAGAGGCAATTAGGAGATTAGAGAGCGAGGGATTAATAGAATTATTGCCAAGGAAGGGTTTTGTGGTAAAAGAATA
>PCSS01000122.1:9212-9471 GCA_002771395.1 Bacteroidetes bacterium CG23_combo_of_CG06-09_8_20_14_all_32_9
TGTTTAAGACCGTGAGGGATATGGAAGAAGAAAAAAGGATAATTCCCTACCTTGATCAGAAGTGCTTGGTTTATGAGGAAGAGCTGAAACGCTCTGAGGCTGAAAAAAACAGTATGGAAATCCTGATAAAGCGCTTTGAGAAAGAGCGCAAGGAAATGGCGGAAAAAATTACCCTGCTCGAAGAAAAAAGAAACTTTCGCTTCGAGCTTGAGCAGGAAAAAGGGATGTTGCAGAAGAAAATACTGGAGTTAGAGGAAGA
>PCSS01000122.1:9519-10442 GCA_002771395.1 Bacteroidetes bacterium CG23_combo_of_CG06-09_8_20_14_all_32_9
AAGCGGGCAGGACAAAAGGCCCGGCATAGACGGGGTAAAAGCTGAATTTGAAAAAATTGCCGCAGAAAATACTGCGCTTCGCGAAAAACTTAAGGATGCAAGCTCTATTTCTTTGGAATATTCTAATCAGCAAAAAGTCGTCAGTGATTTGGAGCAGGAGCTTAATAATAAGCTTCAACAACTCTCACAGATGAGGGAAAGGGAAAAGGAATTATTGCTGCAAATCAGCGATGTCACACAGAGGCAGAAGGCGCCTTATATCCTTGACCGGAAAAAACTGGAAGAGCTTAAGGATTTCACCTTGGAGGCTATTCAAGCCAGACGATGGAAGAACCCGGAATTTGTAAACGGCGCCTACGATGCTATCGGATTATTCTACAGAACAATTCTTTCTGACGAACCTGTCAAAAAACAATCCGCTGAAGACGTTCCGGAGTAGAAAATAGCCGGCCTGATTTTTTATGGTATAGGAAAGTATAAGACTTTCCTAACCACTGAAACTTCGTAATCTATTATCCGGATGACTGCGCGTATGCGCGCAGGCTCTCATATCTCCAACCGAACAGTCATGATTTGAAGTTATAGTTTGACACATGCTGTATAACAGTGTATGCTGTAAACATATAGCCAATTTAAAATGGATAAAACTACTTTTAAAAGGGGAGGGGATAATGTGTTTTTTTAAAATTGCCGCTACGGTAATCTTCTTATCTGTTGTGTTTATTCTCCCGGCAGATGCGCAGGATAATGAGGGTTATCAAGCTATGGCTAAGGCGCTTCGAAATGTCATACAGGAAAATTTTGATGGATACAAAGAAGAAGATATCGCTAAAATTATGACAACGGTGCATACTCAATCCCCGGGATATCTCGCCACGAAACAAATTAGCAATGAGATTTTTCCGCCTTACGAGCTGAATTAT
>PCSS01000340.1:0-2510 GCA_002771395.1 Bacteroidetes bacterium CG23_combo_of_CG06-09_8_20_14_all_32_9
GAAATTTGTTTTAAATTTTTTTGTGTTCATATATTTTTGTTTATTATTTTTATATTGTCATTTTCAACAGCATCAAAATATTGTTTTTATCAGCGTTTCCAGAGTTAATCAGCGTCTTTTCTTCTTTAACAAAATCAGTGTTCACCCTGTGAGATAGTTTTTATAAAAGACAGAACAAAAAAATGATTGATTATCTAACAGGGTAAATCAGCGTCAATCAGCGTCTTTTTTTTGATTAAAATTTAACATAACGTAATCTTAAGCTGTTAGTTATTACCGAAACAGAACTCAATGCCATTGCTGCTCCAGCTATCATTGGGTTTAACAAATAACCAAAAAACGGGAATAATACTCCAGCTGCAATTGGAATTCCTACAACATTATACACAAATGCCCAAAATAAATTCTGTTTCACAGCTTTAATCGTGTATTTTGATAATTTAATTGCGTCAACAACTTTAATTGGGTTCGATGTTGCAAGTGTAATATCGGCAACATCAATCGAAATATCGGAACCCTTACCCATTGCCATACTTATATTAGCTTCAGTTAATGCTTGAGCATCATTAACACCATCACCAACCATTGCAACAACTTCGCCAGCTTTTTTAAGATTTATAATATATTCTGCTTTTTGTGATGGCAACATTTGAGACTTAAATTCACTAATTCCGATTTTTTCAGAAATTATTTTTGCACTTTGTTCGTTATCACCGGTCAACAGAATTGATTTTATTCCTAAAGTTTTAAGTTCGGATATTGCATTAATCGATTCACTATTTAACCTGTCAGATAAGGCAAATAATAGTTTTACTTTTTTTTCTGAACCCGCATAAACTATTGTAAATCCTTCTTTTAAAAGTTTATTATTTTCATTAATCAGATATTCGCTTAATACCATTCCATTTTGCTCAAAAAATTTTAAATTTCCAACAATAGTTAACTCACCTAAAACATTTGCTGTTACACCTTGCCCAGCATTGTTATTAAAGTTTTCTGCTTTTAAGATTTTAATATTTTTTTCATCGCAATATTTTGATATTGCCTTTGCCAATGGATGCTCTGATAATGTTTCAACAGAGTGCACATTAACTAAAAATTCCGGTAAATCACAACCCTTATCATAAATTATTTTTTCTACATTAGGTTTTCCTTCGGTTAAAGTTCCTGTTTTATCGAAAACAACTACCGAAATTTTCTCAGCATTTTCAATGCTTGTGGCATCGCGCACTAAAATTCCATTTTCGGCACCCTTCCCCACTCCTACCATTATTGCAGTTGGAGTAGCAAGTCCAAGTGCACAAGGACAGGCAATAACCAAAACCGTAACAACCGACATGATAGCATGAGTTATATATGGCATTCCTCCAATTAAAATCCATAAAGTAAAACTCAAAATTGCAATTGCTACAACAATTGGCACAAATATTCCTGCAATTTTATCGGCTAAATGTTGAATCGGTGCTTTAGTCCCTTGGGCTTGTTTTACTGCCTTAATAATTTGCCCTAAAACAGAATCATTTCCAACTCCTGTTGCTTCAAAAACAAAAGAACCTGATTGATTTACTGTTCCTGCAAAAACCTTTTCTCCTTTTATTTTTTCGTTGGGAATTGGCTCACCGGTAATTGTGCTTTCATCAACAAATGATTGTCCCGAAACTAACATTCCGTCAACAGGAATTCTTTCGCCAGGACGAACTTTTATTAACATTCCGGATTCTGCTACTTGTAAATCTATTTCTCTTTCTTCTTCGCCATCAATTATTGTAATAGTTTTTGGTTGCAAGCCAATAAGTTTTTTAACTGCCGACATTGTTTTTAAACTCGATTTCGATTCTAACAATTTGCCTGTTAATATAAAACTTATAATAATTGCTGCCGATTCAAAATAAACATGCGGCTCAACGCCTTTACTAATAAGCAATTGCGGATATATTGTATTAAATGCACTGAAAATAAACGAAATACCTGTGCTAAGTGCAACAAGAGTATCCATGTTTACTTTAAAATGTTTTATTTGTTTGTATGCATTTATAAAAAAAGTATTTCCAAAAAATAACAATACGCTCAATGTAAGAAACATCATAATCCAGTTTAAATATGAATAATGATGAAAAAACATCGCCATAATAAATACAGGTACCGAAAGAGCAAATGAGCCTATAACATTTCTTGTTAGTTTTATAATTTCTTTATTCTGTTCAATTTCTACAGAGTTTTCTGAATCCGATGCAATAATTAAATTATATCCAAATGCTTCAATCGCTTTTTTAAAATCAAAAGGAGTTACCACTTCTGAATTATAATTTATTTGTACAGTTCTTGTTGCAAAATTAACAGAAGCGCTATCAACACCATTAAGCGATTTTAATGTTGATTCAACTGTCGTAGCACATGTAGCACATGACATCCCGGAGACAGGAAATTCAGCCGATATTAAAGTAATATTGTTCAAGTTTTACAATTAAATTTAATTATTTTTGTATCTTTATAAAAAAATAAATATGACC
>PCSS01000340.1:2623-3676 GCA_002771395.1 Bacteroidetes bacterium CG23_combo_of_CG06-09_8_20_14_all_32_9
TAAAAATGCTTAATAATAAAGGGTTTATTGAAGGGGATTTGCTTTTGGGTTTTTCAATTCCTGAAAATTGTTTCGATTTATTTTCAAAAATTGTAAAAAGAAACGATTATAAACGAAAAGAATATTCTGAAAATATTATAAAATTTGCTGAATCAAAAGACAACGCACCTTCCACTCTTTTTGAATTTGAACAAACCATTAGCGACCTTAATAAATTTGGTGTTATTCATAAGTGGTATGATTATTTGGAAGATTTTCCATACTCCCTTATAGAAGAAAAAATTATTGAATACAAGTTAAAGCCTGAATCTTTAATCGTTGAACCTTTTGCTGGTAGTGGAACAACTTTAATTTCTGCAAATTTATTTCAATGTAATTCTGTTGGCTTTGACGCTAATCCTTTGATGACTTTTATTTCGGAGGTAAAAACAACTTGGGATATTGATTTAGTTCTCTATAAAAAGGAAATTTCAAATATTAGTAAAAGGTTCGTAAAGGAAATTCATAACTTTGATAAATTACAATTAGACTTAGGTTTCATTAATGTAATGCCTAAAAAAGAAATTAATCAGTGGCTCAGTTCTGCCTTACAAAAAGAAGTTATTTTATTAAAAAACCTTATTGATGAAATTAAAAATAAAAAAATAAAAAATCTCCTTTTAATAGCGTTATCAAAATCTTGTTTTGATGCTTCTTATGTTTCATTATGTCCCGGTACAACATTTTATCCATTTAGAGAGAAAGAAGATTTCTGGGATTTATTTACAAAGAAAGTAATTTCAATTTATAATGATTTAAAGCATGTTCAGAAACATAATCATTATGGGAAATCCGAATTAATTACTGATACTTGTTTAAATGCAAGAAAATATTTAAAACCCGAATCCATTGATTTTATTATTACATCACCACCATATCCGAATGACTTAGAATATACAAGACAAACCCGATTGGAATTATACCTTCTCGATTTTGTGAAAAGTATGGATGATGTACAGCAAATTAAAAGGAAAATGGTAAAAGGTAGCACAAAATTAATTTTTAAAGAAAGCA
>PCSS01000393.1 GCA_002771395.1 Bacteroidetes bacterium CG23_combo_of_CG06-09_8_20_14_all_32_9
TGATATTTCAGGTATAAGGTATAAAGGTATAGGGTATAAGGGGTTTGCTTTATTCCCTATTTCCTTATACCATATTCCTTAAAATGAAAAAGATTGATATTACAGACAAACTCTAATTATTGAGACGATACCTTTCATGTAACTTTTTAGCAAGAACATTTTCTTTGGTATTTTCAAAAAACTTTCCTAAACTTTCATATCCAAGAAAAATTTTCCCTTTTTTGTGCTGTGCAACAAAAGTCTATTTTAGTTCCGAAATATTTTTTATATCTTTGTACTATATTATTTTGTTGTTTTTTGTAATTAAGCGTTTAAATTACTATTTATTAGTAAATTGAACGAACAAAATAATACATTTTTTCAATTTTTTTATCTGATTTTTAAGGAATTATTATGCAAAACTTGAGTTAATAAATTTATCATAAACAAACTTGTGGAATTAACAAAACGATTTCAATGAAAGTAAACCTGACGTTCAGCATATGAAAAAAATATTTATTACAATATTATTTTTATTTTTCTCTTTATTAGGATCTTTTGGAATAAATATAAAGTCAATGGAAATAACTTATGAGCATATTTCGCTTTCCACATATAAAATTAATCTTATAGTTTACTCATTTTCAACCAGTCCTGTTAATTCTTCATTTGAAGTTTTAATAGAAAATGATACAAATACTATTAATCTAAATTCAATAGAATATATAGGAAATTATGTAAACAAGTGTACTTATGTTTTAAATTATGTTTTTCCTGGACCTGGCATTTATAAAATTTCATCTTGGTGTTATTCACATAATACTGATGTAGTAAATATACCTAATCCAAATACTGTTCCTTTTTATATTGAAACATTTTTAAACATTAATCCTTTTTTAGGATATAACAATTCACCTGTAATTCTAAATCCACTTGTTGATAATGCCTGTATTAATCATCCTTACTTTTATTTTCCTGATGTTTTTGATGAAGAAGGCGATAGTGTTTCATATAAACTTATTAAGTGTAAAGATTCAAATGGGAATGATATTGCAGGATATGATTTTCCTCAGACTACTAATATATTCTCAATTGACAGTGTAACTGGTAATTTATTATGGGATTCTCCTATTGCTCAAGGCATTTATGCAGTTGCTATCTTAATTGAAGAATGGAGAAATGGCTTTAAAATAAGTTCAATAATGCAAACTGGGGAAATTCAAGTAAACACTTGTAATACAAATTTTCCAATTATAAAAACAATTTCTGATACTTGTGTTGATGCTGGTTCTTTTATAAACTTTGAAGTTAATGCTATATATCCCATAGGAGACTCAATATCTCTTTTTGCTTACGGAGAAGTTTTGCACTTTATTAATAATCCTGCCCAGTTTAATCAACCTATTATCGGTATAGATTCAGTTAGTTCAACTTTTTTATGGCAAACTTTATGTGCTAATGTAAGAAAAGAACCTTACCATGTTATTTTTAAAACTGTTACTTATAAAAATACTGGTCAGGAAGAAATGCTTAATAATTTTAACTCCTCCACAATAGGGTCAGGATGGTATTCTGGGAATAATCCTATGTTTAATGATATATGCTCTAATAGTTGTGATAGTAGCCCATATATTTGGATGGGAAATAACTCGGCTACTCCAAGAATACTTCAAAGTCCTTCATATAATCTTTATTCCTATTCTAATAATATGATATGTTTTGATATGAGATATTCTGAACAGACGGGAATTTACGGAAGTTCTTGTGAAGGTCCTGATTTACCTGATGAAGGAGTTCGTTTTCAATATTCAACTGATGGTAACTCTTGGATTAGTATGGAATATTATGATCCTAGTATTCCTTCTCCCGGAGGACACAATCCAGAATTAACCAAATGGAGTACCTATTGCATGTCTCTTCCTGTTAATGCACTAACAAACAATACAAGTTTCAGGTGGTTGCAGATTAAATGTAGTGGTAGTAATTTTGACCACTGGGGACTCGATAATATAAGACTTTTTAATATTCCTCAAAATAATATGAATTATAAGACAGTTGATATTACAGTTGTTTGTCCTGCACCTGATAGTCTCACTGCTACACCAATTGTTGAGAGTATCTTTATTACATGGAAAAAAGTAGTATGCAATAATGCAATAGGATATAAAATTTACAGAAAAAATTCATATTATGGTTTTTCTCCGGCAAACTGTGAAACAGGAGTACCTGGATATACCGGATATATTGAAATAGCTAATCTTACAGATATAAATATAACTAATTATACTGACAATAATAATGGTGTAGGATTACAACATGGTATAAAATATTGTTATATGATTATTGCTTATTTTGAAGATGGTGCAGAAAGTTATGCTTCTAACGAAGATTGTGCTGAATTACCCCGAAATAATGTTCCTGTAATTACTAATGTAAGTATTACCCACACTCACGAGAGTTATGGGTCGGTATATATTGCATGGTCTAAACCTTTAACAATAGATACAGCCATTTACCAAGGGCCTTATAAATATAAAATTTATCGTTCAAAAGGTATATATGGTAATAATTTTGTTTTGATAGATTCTTTATACGGAATAAATGATACTATTTATAACGATACCCTGTTAAATACAAAAGATACTTCTTTTACTTATAAAATTGAATTGTACAGTGGATTCGATTTAATGGACTCAACAATCATTGCATCATCTGTATTTTTAAATATTGTACCTTCTGATAATAAACTGGAATTGTTTTGGAAAGAAAATGTGCCATGGAGTAATGTTGAGTATATAGTATATAAACAAAATCCATATACATTAACCTTTGATTCAATAGCATCAACAAATCTTACTCATTATACAGATTCTGGTTTGGTGAATGAAATGCTATACTGTTATAAAATAAAAAGCATCGGGCATTATTCAGGTATTAGTCTGATTGATCCTATTATTAATTTTTCGCAAGAAAACTGTGCTATACCTATCGACAAAACATCTCCATGTTCTCCACAACTTAATGCTACTACTAATTGTGATTTAATTGAAAACTATTTAATTTGGAATAATCCTAATAATACATGTGCTGATGATGTAATAAAATATTATATTTATTATTCACCTTCAGGTATAAATCAAATGGAGATTATTGGAATTAATGAATCTCCTTTTGATACAACATATACTCATACTAATTTATCAACAATTGCCGCATATTATGCCGTTACGGCAGTTGACTCATTTTTTAATGAAAGTAATTTTAGTAATATCGTTACCATAGATATTGATAGTTGTTCACAATATTCTTTACCCAATGTATTTACTCCTAACGATGACGGAATAAATGATTTATTTATGCCCTGCCAAAATTATTTCGTTGAAAAAGTTGATATGAAAATATTTAACCGTTGGGGAGTGTTAGTATATCAAACAGAAGACCCTAAAATTAACTGGGATGGGAAAAACATGAAATCCCAAAAACTCTGTTCTGATGGCGTTTATTATTATGTGTGTGATATATATGAAAAACATTTGAGAGGAATAGAAAAAAGAACCTTAACCGGATTTATCCATTTGTTTAGTAAAATTAGTAAAAAAGAAAAATCAATCTATTGATGGCATTTTTCATAATGTATCAAAAATTTCACCACGTCTAAAAAATATGGATTACTATACTTGAAAAGGTCATTAATTGTCATTTAACCAATGAATGACCACTAATTCGTAGCTTTTTCAAGGCGTTTCATTACTGAAAAAATAAATATTGCTGAAAGAAGACAACATATTACTAAAGTGCCCCAAAACATATATAATGGTAATTTTTCCCAGAATGTACCGAGTACACCAACTAAATAGCTCCCTATTGCTGTTGCTGCCAGCCAGCCTCCCTGCATCATCCCTTTATATTGCGGAGGAGCCACTTTTGCAACAAATGAAAGTCCCATAGGGCTTAACAAAAGTTCTGCAAGGGTAAGAACGAAATAAGTGCCTATTAGCCAATTAGTAGAAACTAATGTTTCCGATACACCTTTAATTTCTGACGGATTAGGTAAGCCGATAGAAGCTACCATCAGAACAACGAAACCGAGTGCAGCTACTACCATACCATAACCAATTTTTTTAGGTGCCGAAGGTTCTTTTTGTTTTACATTAAGGTAAGTAAAAAACGCAACAAAAATAGGAGTTAAAAGAACTATAAACAGCGGGTTAAATTGCTGAAATATTTGTGGGGTGATTTTAATTGTATTGGTTATATCCTTTATCACAAAGAAGTAGTAAGCCAATAACCCTGTTAATCCAATCAATGTCAGAATAATGCCGGGAACAGGTTTCCGTTTGTTCCCGAAAAGTCCCATAGTAGCAAGGTAAATACCATAAGCAAATACAATAAATGGAATAATTCCGAACAGTGAGAATATCATACTATGAAGAGGTGATATATAGCTTACCGTGTAGTCGCGGGCAAAAAATGTCATGCACAATCCGTTTTGGTGAAACGACATCCAGAAAAAAATCACCACAAAGAAAACGAGCAGCAAGGCAATAACTCTTTCTTTTATCTGTGCCGGAGTGAGTATCACCACATCTGAATTAATACCACTATCTTTTGCGTCTTTAAGTTGTTGCTTGTGAGTTTTGTCAACATTCTTCCATGTTTTCCTGAAGAGCAAGAAAATAAGAACAGAAATAATAAGACTTATACATGCCACCCCGAATGCGATGTTGTACGATTTTGTGAGCGACTGAACCACGTATTTTTCACCAAAATTGGTAGCGAATTTTTCCGGATTATTGGGATCACCAAATAATTTTGTATCAATAATCTGAACATTGTTAATTTTTTCTTTTAAAGCATCCTTTGCTGGTTTATCGCCAACTTTTCTGCTTTCAAGCAATTCGTATTCTTCTTTTGATACCATTTGCGCGGGAAGAGTAATCATTTTCGCAATGGTTAATTGGTATAAACCTGCAGCTTTTAATTTAAACAAGGCGTTGTCCCTGTCTTCCTGAAAAATAATGCCTTTTTTCTTTTTTGCTTTATCAATAAGATTTGTGCTATCTTTCAAAGTTTTAATATTAATTGTATTTTTTTGAAAAATGGCTATAGTAAAAGTATTTTTATCAACAACCGAGTCGTTCAGCGAAACGTAGTTTTTTGGAATAGAGGCATCGTAAATAAAATTTTCTTTTGCCAATACTGCGTTGTTGATACTGTCGGCAGCACTTGGTGCAAAAAAGGCTCCAATGTTAATAAACATATAGAAAATTGAAAATGCCATGTCGCGTTTCCCTTTATACATTGCCGATTCATATAAATTACCTAACAGGGCCTGGAGATTTCCTTTAAAAAAACCGGTTCCTATTGATATTAATGCCAATGCGCTAAACATCATAATTTTTCCGGTATTGTCGGCATTTGAAGGTAATGCCAGAAGGATATATCCTAAAAACATAACTAAAATTCCTAACAAAATGGTTCTGCCATATCCAAGCACTTTATCGGCTACTAATCCCCCAATCAAAGGAAGAAAATAAACCAATGAAAGAAATGTTCCATAAATAAGACTCGTAGCAGAAGAGGATAAACCAAATTTTGCCTGCATATAAAGAGCAAGAATTGCAAGCATAGTATAATATCCAAAACGCTCTCCCATATTTGTAAGTGCCAGAACTAATAATCCTTTAGGATGTTCTTTAAACATAAATAGTTAATTTAATTATATTAATTTTTTGCTCTGCAAATTTAGATTTTTTTTGCAATTAAATGCAAAATGTCTAGAAATAGTTAAATTTGCAATAAAAATATCACATAAAAATATAATGTATTGAATTGCATTGAAATAAAAAATGAAACTTTTTACAACAAGTCAAATTGCCTTAATTGATAAATTTACAATCGCCAACGAACCCATCGCTTCTATTAATTTAATGGAAAGAGCAGCACATGAAATTTTTAAAAAATTAATCAACATATTTTCAAAAGACACAAAATTTGTAGTGATAGCCGGACCGGGAAATAACGGTGGCGATGGACTTGCAGTTGCACGATTGTTGCACAATTCGAAATTTACAGTAAGAGTTTTTCTTGCAGATATTTCGGGAAAATTTTCAAATGATTGTACAACAAATTTTGAAAGACTTAAATTAATTCCCGAATTAAAAATTTCAATTGCTAAAGTTACTAATGCTCTTTATTTTGAAACTAATGAAGTTATAATTGATGCCCTTTTCGGAAGCGGGCTTACGCGTACTCTTAATGGTTTTTCTGCAGGAATTGTAAAAAAAATTAATGATTCGGGTTGCAAAGTAGTTTCTATTGACCTGCCTTCGGGCTTATTTGGTGAAGATAATTCTAATAATGATGCTGATGCAATTGTAAAAGCAGATTTTACATTAAGTCTTCAGTTTCCAAAAATCGCCTTCTTTTTTGCCGAAAATAACAAATTTACCGGAAAATGGTTTGTATTGCCAATAGGGCTACATCAGGAAATAATAAATTCCGAACCTGCAAATTATTTTTATATTGATAATGAATTTGCAAGAAACATTTTACATGTTCGCAATACATTCTCGCACAAAGGCACTTACGGTCATGCTTTGCTTTTTGCCGGAAGTAAAGGAAAAATGGGTGCTGCAGTTTTGGCTTCGCGGGCGTGCTTACGTGCAGGAGCAGGACTTTTAACCACTCATGTTCCTAAATGCGGATATGAAATTTTGCAAACAACGGTTACAGAAGCTATGGCAAGTATTGATGCAGACGAAAATTTTATTACTAAACTTCCGCAGGTTGATAATTATGATGCCATTGGCATTGGTCCCGGTTTGGGAACTGAAAATGAAACCAAAGAATTTTGTAAAAATTTACTTATAAATTCATCCAAACCACTTGTTATTGATGCCGATGGTTTAAACATACTTTCGCAGCAACCCGAACTATTAAATATTTTACCAAAAAATGCTGTATTAACTCCTCACCCCAAGGAATTTGACCGATTTGCCGGCAATTCCGAAAGTTTTTATAAAAGACATCTGAAAGCAAAACTTTTTGCCGAAAAATATCAGGTGTATATCGTATTAAAAGGTGCTTACACACAAGTAATTTGTCCCGATGGTAACTGTTATTTTAATTCTACAGGAAATCCCGGAATGGCTACCGGGGGTAGCGGTGATGTGTTAACCGGAATTATATTATCTTTTTTAGCCCAGGGTTACGGTCCATTAAATGCTTCAATACTTGGTGTATTTATTCATGGTCTTGCCGGTGATTTGGTTGCTGCTGAAAATAGTCAGGAATCTGTTGTTGCCGGCGATTTAATTGAGATGCTCGGAAAATCTTTTAAATTTCTCCATTCTCATTGATTTTATGCCTTACTGTCAATTGTTATTCGTTTCTTTTGTAAAAGATTAATTTATTAGTAATTTTGTATCCTCTCAAAAAAGGCAGGGAGAAAAAGAAAAAATAGTCGCAGATTACACAAATTGAAATATGAAATGGTTATGGGGTTATTAAGTTATTGAAAAAACCACAGTCCTTTTCACTTATTAACCTATTTATAATATGTAACCGATTTTACCCTTGTCTTTTGAGAGGATACGAGAAAATCAATTTAAAAAGAATTTAATAAAACACAATGAGAAACATTTTAATAACAGGTGGAGCAGGGTTTATAGGAAGTACTTTAACGGAATTTTTGCTTCGCACGCCCAATAATTTTGTTGTTGTTGTTGATAATCTTGTAAGCGGTAATTTAAAAAAACTTCCGGCAGCGGCAAAAAATTTTAAATTCATAAAAGCCAATGTAAATAACCGAAAAGAAATTTCTGAAATTATGATGTCGTGGAAATTCGATTACGTTTTCCATTATGCTGCTGTTATGGGAGTTCAGCATACTTTGGCAAATCCACTTTTAGTTTTAAATGATGTTGAAGGAATTAAAAATATTCTTGAATTAAGTAAAAATATTGGCGTTAAACGTGTATTTTACAGTTCCTCTTCCGAAATTTACGGAGAACCTGTAGAATATCCTCAAAATGAATTAACCACACCTTTAAACTCCCGTTTGCCTTATGCCATTGTTAAAAATATTGGAGAAGCTTATTTACGCTCTTACAAACAGGAATTTGATTTAGATTATACTATTTTTCGCTTTTTTAATACTTACGGAGCAAAACAAAGCAAGAACTTTGTAATAAGCAAGTTCCTTATTCATGCTTTAAAAAATGAGGATATTCCTGTTTATGGCGATGGAAATCAAACTCGTACCTTTTGTTATATTGACGATAACGTTAAGGCTTGTTTAAATGCCTTTTATAAAAATATTTACGTTAACGATGTAGTAAACATTGGCGGTGAAAATGAAATAACTATTCTTAACCTTGCAAAAATAATTATTGATATTACCGGCTCATCTTCAAAAATCGTTTTTATGCCGCCTTTGAAAGAAGGCGATATGAGCGGTCGCCATCCCGATATTACTAAAATGAAAATTTTAATTGATTCGCCACTTATTCCGCTTAAAGAAGGACTTAATATTATGATTAAAAACGGACTTTTTGAACTTAATAATGTACCTGTTTAAATATTCCCGATTTACACCCGAAAATATATTTATATGTTTCAGTTAATAGAACTTCAAAATCTTATAAATAAAGAAATTGAACAGTTCAATTTTAATATAAAGCCAACTGAATTATACAAACCAATAAAATATATTTTAAAAGGAAGCGGTAAACGGCTCAGACCTGTTCTTACTCTTATGGCTTGCAATTTATTTTGTGATGATATTAAAATAGCATTAAAACCCGCAATCGGACTGGAAATGTTTCATAATTTCACTCTTTTACACGATGATATTATGGATAAAGCTGATATTAGACGAAATAAACCCACGGTTCACAAAAAATGGAACAATAACGTTGCAATTCTTTCGGGCGACGCAATGATGATTAAAACTTACGAGTTTTTTTTTTCGCTTGAACCAAAAACACTTGCTAAGGTAATTCAGGTATTTAACACAGCCGCTTTACAGGTTTGCCAAGGTCAGCAATACGATATGAATTTTGAAACCAGAATTGATGTTACTTCTGCCGAATATATCCGTATGATTACTCTTAAAACAGCAGTTTTACTTGCAGCTTCGCTTAAAATAGGTGCTATTACTGGAGGCGCATCAACTGAAAATACCGATTTACTTTACAATTTCGGAATTAATTTAGGATTAGCTTTTCAACTTCAGGATGATTACCTTGATGTTTACGGTGATGTAAAAACATTTGGCAAACAAATTGGTGGTGATATAATTTCAAACAAAAAAACCTTTTTGCTTATTTCGGCTCTCGAAAATGCTACCTGCAAAACCAAAAATCAATTATTAAATCTTATTAAAACTCCTGATTTAGAAGCTTCAAAAAAAATAAAGGATGTAACAAATATTTATAATCAATTAAATATACCTTTAATTTTAAAAGAAAAACTTAATTTTTATCACCGGCAGGCACTCCATAACATTTCACAGGTTACTGTAAGCGAAGGAAGAAAAAAATTACTTATCCAACTTTCGGATAAATTATTAATTCGCGAAAAATAAAAAACTAACAATATGGCTTGCTGAAAAAGTCAAATTTTGGACTAAAGTCATGTTATTAGTTTAAATTTAATTCCCCTATCTGAAGGTCGGGGCAATTGTAATTAAATAATTATAAAATATTTTTCATTTAAATTACCCCTGTCATTTATGACGGGGTAGTCGAGTCACGCAGGGGAATTTCACCCCTGCGTTCTCACAGAACCGTACGTGAACCTCTCGATTCATACGGCTCTTCATGTTTAATCACAAATGTAATAAAACATTATGGATACACCAATTCCCAATTGCTCTGGTAATTGGCTGTGATTTTGTTTCGTAGTAATCAATCATTCCGTTTCTGGTTGTTGTTTATTTTGAAACTAAACAGGCTAAGCCCTTTGCTCCATTACCTTTCGATAACTTCCTCACTATTACGACTTAGTTCGCCACCGCTATCTCGTACTATCCCTGTACGTCTGCTTCCCTGTTCGGTTAACAGAACAATAGCGACTTCCCTTGTTCCATACAAAAGCCTGTATTGCCTTCCTGCTAACTTTACCCCGAATGTTATGTAACCAGTAATCAGGTTTTCCGTTACACTTTGTCGCAGACACAACCGTAACTGCCTGCTTTTAACATTTTCTTTTGCCGCTTACGAGGCTTCAGTCGCTGGTTCACTCTATTCAGTTCGACAATACTCACCTGCAA
>PCSS01000049.1:0-438 GCA_002771395.1 Bacteroidetes bacterium CG23_combo_of_CG06-09_8_20_14_all_32_9
GCAAAAAAATCTGAATTTAAAGCATTTAATGCCTGTGGGCGACTAATTGTTATTAGAGCTATTTTATTTGTAACTTCTAATTTTAAAATCTTAAATTCCATATTGTTATAAATTTTATTTTTAAAAGTTAAATATATAAATTATATGAATACATTAATATAATTAAATTCTATTATCTAATTACTACATTATGTTATATTTTAAGTTATTGCATATTAGAGTGTTTGTTGATAATGTTATAAAACATGTTTTTTATTCAATAATCTGTATCCTTGTTGTAAAATACAATAGGGAATGAAAATCTGATAATAAAAAAACCGCTCTGTTGAAGCGGTTTTTTTATTAATTGTGAAACTTTGATTATTTAAGAATATTGATTTGTTTTGTATAAGTTTCATTGTTATCAATAACCTTTACAATATATAACCCTTGTGATAG
>PCSS01000049.1:460-3028 GCA_002771395.1 Bacteroidetes bacterium CG23_combo_of_CG06-09_8_20_14_all_32_9
AAGAATATTGATTTGTTTTGTATAAGTTTCATTGTTATCAATAACCTTTACAATATATAACCCTTGTGATAGTGCCGATACATCAACCGCTTTTTTGTTGGTGCTTAAAACTACTTCACCTAAATTATTATAAATTGTTACAATCGGATTTTTTGTATTGCTTACATATAATGTATTGAAAGCAGGATTTGGATATACACTGATGGTGCTTTCAACGTTTTCTTTAATTCCGGTTGTATAATCAACTGCGAATTCATCAAGACTCATATAGAACATATCAGTAACGTTCCAATGTCTGATAGCAATATAAATGGATTGACCATTGTATGTAGCTAAAGGAACAGTTATTTTATGGTATAAGGTATCGCTTAAAGTTTCGTTGAAAACTTCTGTAAAACTTGCAGGATTAGTATTAGTAGTTGAAACCATTACAGAATAATGTTCTGCAGGGTATAATGGATCCTGAGCAGCAACCCAGAATTTTACAACCAAAGATGGATGGCAAATCAATAAACTTATGACTCCTTCGGAGTCAAACAAACAAGAAAAAACATCAGAAATCAATCTTTTTAGATGAAAAAAAAGAGTTAAAATAACTATAAAAGTTTTAGAAAATTTGTACTCCCGAAACTTTAGGATAGTGGCAAATTTTATTATGTTTGCAATAAATTTCAAAATATGTTTATTGATACGCACACACATATTTATTCTGAACAATTTGATATTGACAGAAATGAAGCAATAAAACGTGCTATTTCAAAAAACATCAAGATTATGCTTTTACCTGCAATTGATAAAAGTTATTCCGAGAAATTAATTAATTGCACAAAATCATTTCCTAAAAACTGTTTTCCTATGCTCGGATTGCACCCAACATCTGTTAAAGAAAACTATAAAGAAGAAATTGATTTTATTAAATCCGAAATAACAAACTACAATTATATTGCAATTGGTGAAACAGGTTTGGATTATTATTGGTCTCAAACTTTCGTAAAAGAACAAGAAATTGCTTTACGTGAGCAAATTGAATTAGCTATAAATTACAATTTGCCAATTGTTTTACATTCCCGTAATTCTTTAAACGAAATTTTCGACATTCTGAAAGATTATAGAAATGAAAGACTTACTGGTGTTTTTCATTGTTTTCCGGGAAACACTTTTGATGCCGAAAAAGTTATTGAACTTGGTTTTTTTCTTGGAATTGGCGGTGTTGTAACCTACAAAAGTTCGACTATGGCAGACGTTGTAAAAAATATTTCATTAGAACACATTGTACTTGAAACCGATTCACCTTATTTAAGTCCGGTTCCACACAGGGGTAAAAGAAACGAAAGTACAAATATTAAAATTATTGCTGAAAAAATTTCCGAAATAAAACAAATTTCAATAAACAAGGTCGAAGAAATAACAACGTGTAATACAATAAAACTTTTTAACTTAAAAAATGTATAGTAATAAAGGAGCAATACTAATAATATATACAGGTGGAACAATTGGTATGATAAAAGACCACAAAACCAATACTTTAAAACCTTTCGATTTTTCGGAAATAGAAAAGAAAGTACCCGAAATAAAAGGATTTGGATATAATATAGCGTCTGTTTCGCTATACCCGCTTGTTGATTCTTCGAATATAAATATTAAATCGTGGATTAAAATTGCAAAAATAATTGAGCTTAATTATAGCAAATACGATGGCTTTGTTGTACTTCACGGAACAGATACAATGGCTTATTCGGCATCGGCTTTGAGTTTTATGCTCGAAAATTTAGAGAAACCTGTAATTTTTACTGGCTCACAATTGCCAATTGGGACTCTGAGAACCGATGGCAAAGAAAATTTAATTACTGCAATTGAAATTGCAGCAGCTAAATTAAATGGAACATCAATAGTACCTGAAGTTTGTATTTATTTTGAAAATAAGCTTTATAGAGGAAACAGAACAACAAAACAAAGTTCAAAACATTTTAATGCTTTTATTTCCGACAACTACCCACCCCTTGCTTTAGCTGGAATAAATATAGATTACAATTTTAGTGCAATATTTTACCCATCAAAAAAAAACAAGTTAAAAGTTAACACTGTTTTTAATGATAATGTTTTGATTATAAAACTATTTCCAGGTTTTACCGAAAATTATTTTTCAGAAATTTTACAGTTACCAAAATTAAAAGGAATTATTTTAGAAACTTTTGGCTCTGGAAATGCTCCAACTATAAAATGGTTTATAAAAATTCTTAAAAAAGCAATTGACAATGAAATTATTGTGTTAAATATAACTCAATGTGATACAGGCGGAACCGATATGGGTAAATACGAGACTAGCCGGGAATTGCTAAACATTGGAGTAACAAATGGTGCCGATATGACTACCGAAGCTGCGTTAACAAAACTAATGTATTTAATAGGTAAAAAGCTACCATACAGCGAATTAAAAAATGAGTTGCAACACTCTATACGAGGCGAAATGAGTTAAGGGCATATCTATAAATTAGAAAAAATAATTTAAGAACAAGGAACACCGATTTTAGATTGTTGAATTTTAGCTACTTCTAAAATCAAAATTCG